>PBTO01000055.1 GCA_002726595.1 Gammaproteobacteria bacterium
AGCTCCTCTTTAAACAGATAGCGCAGGAATATAAGTATGATCAGCCAGGCTACCAGCACCATGCCACCCATATGGATAACAAACGTATTGAAATCGATCCCTGCGGCGGAACCGATCATCAGATTAGGTGGGTCGCCAACCAGTGTAGCGACACCACCCGTATCGGAAAGCAAAGCGGCAGCGAGAAGAAAAGGTATAGCGCTCACCCTTAATGACTGACAAATCAAAATAATCAGCGGGCCGAATATTACCACCGTGGTCACGTTATCCAGCAACAGGGAGAGACCGGTTACCAGTGTGCCCATCAAAGCCATTAGCAAGAACAAACGACCCTTACTATAATCAGCAATAGCATAGGCAAGCTGCTGAAAGCCCCCCGTTGGAATCATGATGGCAACAATGGTCATCATGCCGCCGAGTAGAAACACAACATTCCAGTCTATCGCCTCGACAGCATCTTCCGGGCCGTAAAAACTAAAAACCTGACCCACTACGATCATTACTGCCGCGCCGGCCATCGCCACTTTTACGCGATGAATTCCATGAATCCCTTCGCTAAAAATACCGACGAAAGTAACTGCCAAAACAACTGCGGATACCAGCATTTGGTTAGTCCACTCAAGCGTTTCCATATATTGCTTCCCTTATTAATTAAAAATTTAGGTTCTCAAGCGATGAATTCCCAAGTAGCTGAAACATAAGCCAAACTGGCAAGTGTAGCGCCAATTCCCGGCAAAAATCCAACGCTCAAAGGTGCTAAATACTATAGGCTCTGCGAGGTGTATTCAAGAAATACTTACCCCACACAAAAGGGATAAACTCAATGAGAATTGCGGAAGTATAAGTAGACAACGGGGCCAGCAGAGAATTTAACGACCTTGATCAAGGCTCAACCAGAGACAGCCGTCCGCACTACTATCATCGATTTTACGCAGCCGCTCAGCATGGGCGCCCAACTCCTCTTCTGTGGCCTTCACCACCGGTAGTGGTTGGCGCCCAGTATCAGCCCGTCTGCTCATTCTTGTCGCTTGTTTTTGCCCGCTATCGTCCGCGTTCAGCGAAAGACTGGATTGCCCTGTCGTCATGAGCAAATAGACGTCAGCTAATATTTCTGCATCCAGTAGCGCCCCGTGCAATTCCCTTTGCGTATTATCGACACCATAGCGCTTGCACAATGCATCCAGATTATTGCGCTGACCTGGATGCTTGTGCCGTGCCAGCAAGAGAGTATCGAGAACTGAGCAATAACTGGCCATGGGTTCGCACTCGCTGTGCAGTTCGCTCAATTCATTATCCAGAAATCCAATATCGAAAGGGGCGTTGTGAATTATCAATTCAGCACCTGTTACAAAGTCCAGAAACTCATCGACTATTTGCGCGAATGTGGGCTTGTCGGCCAGGAAATCATTGGTAATACCGTGCACTTCGATAGCGGCAATGTCTATATCTCGCTCTGGATTCAAATAACACTGAAACTGCTTGCCAGTCAGCCGACGGTTGTCTATTTCAACACAACCAATCTCGATGATCCGATGTCCCTGTTGCGGGTCCAGACCTGTGGTTTCCGTATCCAGTACCACCTGTCGCATATTATATTATTCCTTTCTCTTTATTTATCAGTTGGTTAGCTTATAATTGATCTATGCCCAGGTTCGCCAACTCATCTGCAATGTCATTTTCCCGGTGACCGCTATGCCCTTTCACCCAATTCCACTGGATATTATGAGTTGAAACCAGCCGATCCAACTGTTGCCAAAGTTCTACATTGAGAACCGGTTTCTTCGCTGCGGTTCGCCAGTTGCGTTTTTTCCAATTGTCCATCCACTCTGTTATGCCAGACAACACGTATTTCGAATCCGTAGTAATGACCACTTCACAGGATTTGTTAAGCGCTTCCAGACCCTTTATCACTGCAGTCAATTCCATTCGATTGTTCGTCGTCAGCGGCTCGCCTCCATGTAGCGATTTTTCTGTCTCACCATAGCGTAACAGCACACCCCAACCCCCTTTTCCGGGATTGCCACGGCAGGCTCCGTCGGTAAACATCTCAACAGTTTTCTGCACTAATGTTACCTTAACTGCATTAGTGTATCTTCACTCGGATAGTTTCTGCTGCAGGTATCGCGGAGGGCCGTGCGCGAAGGGGGCGCCAACGCGGGACTATTGGTGTAAGGGGAATTACCTGTTTGGTACAGAGAATAGCGTAGGCACCGCCTAAGTGGCTATTAAATCTATTGCCCATCTTTTCCATGCCCTGGGCATGGCGAAGCAGTCTGGAAAATTTTAACGGCAGAAAGTGCAAGCCAAATTGCACAGATTCGATATGCAGATCCAATAATTTTAGCCAGTCAGATACCCGTCGCCTGGATATAAAGCGGCCGCGCCAGGGTACATGAATTTTTCTCTTAAACAACTTCCAGAGTCCCCAACTGCTATAGGGGTTAAATCCAAGGATTAACAGATGACCCCCAGGCCTGACGACCCGGGTTACTTCCCGCAGAAGCTTGTGACTATCCTGAGTAAAATCCAGGGCATGGTGCACCACTACTACATCGATACTGTCCGTAGCCAATGGTAGCTCTTCATTATTGGCGACAGCTCCCTTCGTTCCAGGTCGATAGGCTGGTGAAAACAGAATTTTCTGCCCTGCCGGACTGGCATCAATTAACGAGTACTCTTCGCTGCAGCCAACCTGAAGAATATGATAGCCAAACAGATGCTCGAGGATCGGCTCAACCAGCGCTTTCTCCGCAGCGAATACTGCCGCGCCTTGAGGGGTCTGAAACCACCTGCTGACGAGCGGATTCAGCGCAACAAAATCCGGTAGACCTTTCAACAGGCGACGTCGGGTTTCATATTTAGACAAGAGATTCACAGTAATCCTTCGGTTTGGAATTGAGTCCTAGCTCAGAACACACCATAAACAAATTTATTGTTCAAATCCAGCTCATTAACTACCTGCTAATACACTGAACTGTAAAGAAAAAGACTTGTTTTAGCTGATCTTCTCTATATTATGTCGTTTCGCATCTGGAAAATTAAATTCATGATATCGAAGATACACCCAATTCCTGCCTTTACGGATAATTATATTTGGGCCATCCTGGATGAAGACAGTAACAGCGTCTGTGTGGTCGATCCAGGTGAAGCGCATGGGGTAACCGACTATCTGCATGCCAATAACTTAAGCTTGGCCGCCGTATTGATAACCCATCATCACCCTGATCACATCGGTGGTCTGGCTCAGCTATCAGCCCAATATCAAGCTGTTGTCTATGGTCCTGAATCCAGCGGCATCAAAGGTATTACGAAGTTTGTCGCGGAAGGCGATCGATTAGAGTTATTTGGCCAGAGTTTTACTGTACTTGAGGTACCCGGTCACACGCTTGATCATATTGCCTATTATTGCGACGAGGATTCAGCCAATCCCATTCTATTTTGTGGCGACACACTCTTCGCTGCCGGCTGCGGCAGAATCTTCGAGGGCACGCCTGAGGTTATGTACCAATCTCTTGTCAAATTGGCAAACCTGGGTAGCGACACAATCATTTATTGCACCCATGAATACACATTGGCCAACCTGGCCTTTGCCCAGGCAGCCGACCCGGCAAATCAGGAGCTGATAAAGCGTTGTGCAGATGCGCGTGCCAAGAGAGAAGCCAGCCAACCGACCCTTCCTTCCACTATGGAAATCGAGCTAACCACAAATCCATTCCTGCGTTGCAATGAACCAGCTCTGAGGAAAAGTGCGGAAAACCAACTGGGCAGTGCGCCAGGAAATGAAGTTGAGGTATTTTCAGCCATTCGCGGCTGGAAAGATAATTTTTAGGAATTTTGGCCAGCAATATTATGGTTTGCATTGCAAAACACGCAAAAATAAAATCTTTCTCTGTCGCTCCCATGCTAGCACTCCTTATCGGGTGTCAGGCAATCGTTACCGAAACTCCTCGGGAAGCGGCGCCTGAGATTCAAAGCAGCGTTGCAGAAACCCGAAATGAATACGTTGTTTCCAGCCCAGCTATTTCCAAATCTGAGGTAGCTGCCACTGAGGAAGAGATATCACCAGAGACCTTCGAGAATCTATGGGATCGAATTAGAGCAGGATTACAACTACAGGATCTGTATTCAAACGACGCAATAGATCACGAACTCGGCCTGTACTCTACCAACCAAAAATATTTTGACCGTATCGCCGAACGGGCCACCCCTTTTCTGTTCTGGATAGCAGAGCAACTCGAAAACCGGAATCTGCCACTTGAGCTCGCTTTGGTGCCCATTGTAGAAAGTGCCTACAACCCGAACGTCTACTCCAGAGAGCATGCGGTTGGAATGTGGCAATTCGTCGGAGCCACCGGCAGGAGTTTTGGCTTGCAGCAAGACTGGTGGTATGACGGGAGACGTGACCCCCTTGCATCCACCCTGGCTGCACTGGACTTCCTGGAGCAATTAAACAAGCGCTTTAACAATGACTGGCTGTTAACTTTGGCTGCATATAACACCGGTGAAGGAAATATTGTACGCGCTATTCGAAGAAGTGGTGTCTCCGTTGAGGAAGCTGACTTCTGGAGCCTCCCCCTGCCCAGGGAAACGCTGTCACATGTACCAAAAATTCTTGCTATAGCAAAACTTTTGGCCAAGCCGGAACTTTATGAAATTGAACTGCCTGTTATTCCCAACCGAGCTTACTTTGAACGCATTGCCATCGACTCGCAAATTGATCTGGGGCTGGCAGCGAAACTAGCCAAAATCGACGAAAAATTACTGAGAGACCTGAACCCCGGGTACTTGCAATGGGCGACTCATCCAGATGATCCACAATCGATCTTGTTGCCTCTTGAGAGCATACCCAACTTTAATAGTGAGCTTGCATCACTCCCGCGCGATAGCCGCGTAACCTGGGACCGTTATGAAATCCTCCCCGGTGATACCCTGGGTACTATTGCAAGAAAGCTGGGCACCAGCGCGGACATCCTGCAACGGGTAAACGCGCTTCCCAGCAGTCGAATTATTGCCGGCAGGTCGCTGCTTATACCGCGTACAAATGATCCGTTATTACTGGCATCTGCACCGCAGTTTAATCGTTCGAATACCCTGCCTGCCGCCGTACCGAACAACTATCGAGTCAATCGTGGTGACAATCTATGGAGTATTGCCCGGCGCTTTGACATGAAATCGAAAGATATAGCCGCCTGGAATAAGATCGATCTACAATCAATACTCCATCCGGGGCAAATGTTAAAACTAAGCTCTACAACCCAAATCGCAATCTCTGAAAAGCCGCCTGAAGACGGTCAGTACCAGGTTGTAGCAGGTGATTCGCTGGCGAAAATTGCCGGCAAATTTAACCTAGATCTAAATAATCTCCTCATGTGGAATAATCTAAACATCGCAGCACTGATCCACCCTGGACAGTTGATCAGGATTAATCCCACCAAGCCGGCCGTTAATTAGTCATGAGTACCAGCGCCATACCCACTGATCAGCCAGGAACTATATTGGGACACCCCAAGGGGCTGGCTATTTGTTTTATGACCGAGATGTGGGAGCGATTCAGCTACTACGGCATGCGCGCGCTGCTTATTTTCTACCTGACACAACACTTCCTGTTTTCAGATGAAGTCGCCGCCGGCATCTTTGGTGCTTATATATCGCTGGTTTACATCACCCCCGTGGTTGGAGGAATTGTTGCTGACCGCTATCTCGGCCCGGCAAAGGCGGTAATTCTCGGCGCGCTCTTCCTGGTGGCGGGACATTTCGGGATGGCACTCGAAGGCATTCCCGCCGTTGAGATAAACACCGGTGGCGAACTACAAGTCGAGCGCAATGCCTTCTTCCTGCAGACCTTTTATTTCTCACTGGCCCTGATAATCATGGGAGTGGGCTTTCTTAAAGCCAACATCTCCACTCTGGTTGGCTCCATGTACAAACGCAAGGACCCGCGCCGCGATGGCGGCTTTACCCTGTTCTACATGGGAATTAATCTCGGCGCCTTTCTCGGGGCCATAATCTGCGGATTCCTGCTCGAATACAGAGGCTTTAGCTGGGGCTTCGGCGCGGCTGGCGTAGGAATGCTATTCGGTTTGCTGATATTCATCCGTGGGCAGCATTTATTTGGTGAGCGCGGTGGCCCCACAAATCCAGCCTGGCTAAAAGAAAAACTCGTGCCAGGCATTAATCGTGAAGTATTTATTTATTTGCTCGCTATCGCCGGCGTGATCGTATGCTGGCAGCTAATGCAGTACCGCGCGGTAGTAGGAGGATTGTTGGGCCTGTCTCTGGTCCTGATGACGCTGGTGGTTGTTGCCTATGCCTTCATGAAATGTGAACCGATGGATAGAAACCGCATGTTGGTTTGTCTCTTTCTAATGAGCTATCAAATCATCTTCTGGTCCTTGTTCGAGCAGACTGGAAGTTCGCTTAATCTGATGACCGACAGAAATGTTGACCGCGTCGTATTCGGATTTGAAATTCCAGCCGCTGTGTTCCAGTCCGTCAACGCCTTCTTCATTATTACCCTGGCCCCTCTGTTCAATGCTCTCTGGATTTATCTTGCGCGAAATGGTTGGGAGCCAACTACACCGATGAAATTCGCCCTTTCCCTGATCCAACTGGGGCTTGGTTTTCTTTTTCTTGTCTATGGCGCCTCCCTGGCTGGAGATCCCACTCAGGTGGCGCTGGTCTGGCTGGTAATGCTGTACTTTCTCCACACCACTGGCGAGCTGTGTATTTCCCCTGTAGGCCTTTCTATGACGACCAAGCTTTCGATGCCAAAAGTGGTCGGCATGATGATGGGGTGCTGGTTTCTGGCCTCAGCTGCGGGTAATTATGTGTCGGGGATAATAGCCGCCATGACCGGCTCTGAAACCGTTAGCGGTGAAGTAACTGACCCGGGTGCCGCATTAGCCAGCTATGTTGAGGTGTACAGTACCGCCGGCTGGTACAGCATAGCCGCCGGAGTTTTCGCCATTTTTCTTGTGCCCCTGCTCAAGCGCTTTATGCACGGTATCAGGTAAACTAAAGTAAAATACTGACTGGATAGCCCGCACTAACTGGTTGGGCGATTGGATTACACAGGGAAAAACTATGGGTTACCTGGCAGGCAAGCGAATTCTCATTCTCGGTATTGCAAGTAAGCTCTCTATCGCCTCGGGTATTGCTCAGGCCATGCACAGAGAGGGTGCTGAACTGGCGCTTACCTATCAAGGCGAAAGATTCAAAGGCCGCGTAGAGGGCTTTGCCGAAAAGTGGGATTCACAGCTTACATTTCCCTGTGATGTGACCAATGATCAGGAAATCAGTGATCTGTTTACTAATCTCGGCGAGCACTGGGACGGTCTCGACGGCATTGTACATTGTCTCGCGTTCGCACCAGGCGATGAGCTCGACGGCGACTTCGTGGATGTTACGACCCGTGAAGGCTTTCTCCTTGCCCATGAGATTAGCTCCTACAGCTTCGTTGCACTTGCCAAAGCAGGTCAAGCCCTCATGGCAGGAAGAAATGGCTCGTTATTGACGCTTAGCTATTTAGGCGCTGTACGCAGCCTGCCGAATTACAACGTCATGGGCCTGGCGAAAGCCAGCCTGGAAGCGAACGTCCGGTACATGGCAGCGAGCCTCGGGCCCTCAGGAACACGTGTTAATGCCATCTCCGCCGGTCCTATCAGAACACTGGCTGCATCCGGAATCAAGAGTTTCCGAAAAATGCTGGAACACAATGCACAGCAGACTCCACTACGCAGAAACGTAACCATTGAAGAGGTGGGTAATGCCGCGAGCTTTCTCTGCTCAGATCTGGCATCGGGGATAAGTGGAGAAATCCTGTACGTCGACGGCGGTTTTAATACCACCGCCATGGGATCACTTGAAAGTACGTCGGATTAAGGCACCCGATGCGATTCAGCGTTACTAGAAGACTTGGGTTTAGTGTTCATTGCTGTGGTAGGAGAAAAACCTAAAACTCAGTAAATAGCTCCGCTTGCTGAATATCCGCATTTTCCCTTAAATTCAGGATAAATGCCTGCAGGTCGTTAGTGCCCTTCTCATTCACCAGGGCGATGCTCATACTTTCCCGTTCTTCATCTGCCAGCGAGCTTATCTCACCCGGATTCACCTGCGCCAGCTCCACTATTGCAAAGGTCCCGTTAGCCAGGTTCATGGCGCCGCGCTCAACAGAACCGGAATCTGGTTTGCCCATGGCAAAAACCTGATTCAGTATTTCAGAATTGACACCCAGCGAAGCTCTGCTCACCGCGGTTTCTTCGAACCACTCAAGTTCATTGGCCAGTAAAATATCTGCCGGGTCGGAACCCTCACCCANTACGAACAGAATCTCGTCTCCCAGCGCTCGCACAGCTTCGCGCTCCATCTGAGTTCGTATTAATACAGCTATCTCCGGTTCCACCTCATCCAGAGGGCGAATCGTAGCCTCGTTGTATTCTTCTACTCTCAGTACAACTGCCTGGGAGGGATTCAACTCCACGACATCACTGTTGTTGTTTTCCAGCAAAACTTCTTCGGAAAATCCCGCTGCAGTCAGGGCCGGATTTGAGAAAATACCCGTGCCCCCGATCTGGCTAAATGGTTCACTGAGCAATAGCTCCAGGTTCAATTCTTCGGCAATTGTTTCCAGATTATCCGATTCGAACGCCAGATTCGACAGGTCCTCCAGTCGTTCCGAGTAAATCAATTCCACCTCACCGCTCTTTAGTTCGCTTTCCAGGCGGGCCGAAACTTCTTCAAATGTCTGAAATACGTTTTCAGCATCTTCTGTTAACTTAACCAGATGTACGCCAAATTCTGATACTACTGGAGCCGATACCTCATTCAACTCCAGAACAGTCAGTGCCTCCTCCAGCGCCGGCGGGAAGGCAGTACCATCGGAATAGCCAATGTCGCCGCCATCCTCGCCTGAAATTGTGTCGCTGGATAATTCCAGCGCCAGATCAGCAAATTCCTCGCCGTCGTCCAGTCTTTGCCTGGCCGCTGTTGCCAGAGCCAACGCATCGTCTTCGGAAACATCGCCTGATACTTCGAACAGGATGTGGGAAGCGCGTTTCTCGGCAGATCCTTCAAATGAGGCGCGTTCCTCTTCATACTGTTCCCGTAGCTGGCTTTCATCGATGACAATTTCTTCAGTGATAGTATTCTTATCCAGCATGATGTATTGCACCGCGATTGTTTCATCAATCTGAAACTCCGTCTGATTCGCATCATAATAGGATTGAATTTCCTCGTCTGAAATCGCCGTACCGAGAGTACGGGTACCAAGCGTTATCGAAAGATAGCGGAAATCACGGGTCTGGGCCGATAATTCAGCCAACTTTTGCAGCTCAGCTTCAGTTACGAAATTTGAACGGTTATAGGCGCTGGCAACCTGGGACATTAACATTCTCTGCTCCAGATAGGCCCGGTAGAGCTCGACACTGTAGCCCTGGCTTGCCATGGTTCGAATGGCAAGATCACCATCGAAGACACCGTTAAGCTGAAACTCAGGAGCACTCAATATAGACCGGTCAACGCGATCGCTGGAGATCTGCATGGAGGCATTCTCAGCCGATTGACGCAGAACAATCTCCTCGATCAATTGATTAAGCGCGACTTGCTGCACCAAGCCCTGATCAAGTAAATCCTGCCCCCCACCGATTGAGGCGAGCAAGGATTGGGTGCTGGCTTGCAACTGCTGTTCGCTAATTTCTTCGCCGTTTATCTCCGCAATAGGTGGTACCGTAATAAAGCCACCGATAATTGACTCGACACCGAACAGGGCAAACACCGCAACGATTAAGCCGATGATAACCTTGGCAATTACTCCCTGGGAGTTGTCTCTAATATTCTGCAGCATAGTGATACCTAAAATTTAGAACATTTTTCATTGCTGAATTTGCTTCAACCGCTGATTACCCCTAAAAGCTAAACTAAAAAGGCGCACCATAAAGATGCGCCCTGTTATTCCTAACACCGAACAGGCAATCAAGCAAGTCTTATTGAAACAAAACCGCAGTTGCTAAAATCGCAACAAGCTGCTTTTTGACTTCTCGATTCTATCCGACAACAACCCTAACTGATTAAAAATTTACTGCGTCCTTGAGTGCTTTACCAGCTTTAAAGCTCGGCACTCTGGCCGCCCTGATTTGGATTGGTGCACCGGTTTGGGGATTACGACCAATACGCGCTGCTCTATGTTTTGTTGCAAAAGTACCAAACCCTACAAGCACTACTGGATCTTCTTTTTTCAATGAATCCGTAATTGCTTTAATTGTCGCATCTATGGCGCGGCCAGCAGCAGCTTTAGGTAGGTCTGCACTCGCAGCAACGGCATCTATTAATTCTGATTTATTCACGTTATCCCCTTTTCAAAATCGAAGTTTTTTTATCAATGGATACTAATTATTACTCTTAAGTTCATCGGCCAGAAAATCAAAAAATTTAAGATTCCAGTGTGGCAACAATCAGCGGTTGAGATTCTTTTATAAATTCCCAGAGGTCAGCTCATACATACTGTATGAAGGGGTCTTTATACCAATAGGAAGAAAGCTATGTCAACCACAAACACGCGGTTCAGTGAGTATTTATGTGGTTTTCATCAACAGTGTTATCAATATCCTCTTTCGCAGTCTCTTTTTGCTGAGTTTCTTTTTCATCTTCCGCCAACGGGGTTGGCATAGACTGCAAAGCATGTTCTAAAACCTGATCGATCCAGCGTACCGGAACAATCTCTAAATCACTCTTGATATTGTCTGGAATCTCAGGAAGATCACGCTCATTTTCTTCGGGAATAATTATCGTTTTAATATTTCCTCTATGGGCTGCCAGCAATTTTTCTTTCAAACCACCAATTCTTAGTACTTGTCCGCGCAGCGTGATTTCGCCAGTCATGGCTACGTCGGCTCTAACAGGAATCTGGGTTAACACAGAAACAAGAGCCGTACACATTCCCACACCGGCACTGGGCCCGTCTTTTGGTGTCGCTCCTTCCGGTACGTGGATATGCAAATCGAACTTTTCGTGAAAATTGGTGTCCAGCCCAAGGCTATTTGCACGCGATCGCACCACAGTGAAAGCGGCCTGAATGGACTCCTGCATCACATCACCCAGGGAACCGGTATTGATAATTTTCCCTTTACCTTTTACCGCAATGGCTTCAATAGTAAGCAGTTCTCCGCCGACTTGTGTCCAGGCCAGTCCATTCACCTGGCCAATTTTATTTGCTTCTTCCGCTTTACCGTAATCAAACTTGCGTACACCTGAGTAGCTATCCAGATTATCGCCATCGAGAATGATTTTTTCTCCGGTTTTAGTGAGTGAATTTTCTTTCACTACTTTACGACAAATTTTCGCTATTTCCCGTTCCAAACCCCGCACACCCGCTTCGCGTGTGTAGTAGTGTATGAGATCACGAATTGACGATTCCGGAATTTCGAGCTCATCGTCCGCAACACCATTTGTCTTTGTTTGTTTGGGCACCAGATAACGTTCGGCTATGTTGACTTTTTCATCCTCTGTATAGCCAGGAATACGTATCACTTCCATGCGATCAAGGAGTGGATGGGGTATATTCATACTATTAGAGGTACAAACAAACATGACCTCAGACAGATCGTAATCTACCTCAAGATAATGATCATTAAAGCTACTGTTTTGTTCCGGATCTAAAACTTCCAATAATGCAGAAGCGGGATCGCCCCGATTATCCATTCCCATCTTGTCGATTTCATCGAGCAGGAACAACGGATTCTTAACCCCGGCTTTGGAAATTTTTTGCAATATCTTACCAGGTAACGAGCCGATGTAGGTTCGGCGGTGACCCCTGATCTCCGCTTCGTCCCTGACCCCTCCCAGGGCCATGCGCACATATTTTCGGTTGGTGGCCCGGGCTATGGATTCACCCAATGAGGTCTTTCCAACACCAGGTGGTCCAACCAGACACAGAATTGGTCCTTTTAACTTCTTGACTCGTTTCTGCACAGCCAGGTATTCGAGAATTCTTTCCTTGACATCTTTCAGGCCGTAGTGATCGCTTTCAAGAATTTCCTCGGCCTTCTGCAAACCGAGTCGCACCTTGCTGCGTTTTTTCCAGGGTACGTTCACCATCCAGTCAAGATAGGTGCGCACCACGGAAGCTTCTGAAGACATCGGCGACATCA
>PBTO01000056.1 GCA_002726595.1 Gammaproteobacteria bacterium
GTTGCTTAACTGGGTTGTAAAGAAAAGCTGGACCACGTCACTTAGTGATTAGAGCCAAATGGTCCTATATGGGCTGACGCCGCACAGGGATACATGTACGTCGGAAAAGAAAACCGTTACGAGCTAGCCAGTACCGACGTAGGGAATCAGGCGCCCACATAACAGCACTCCTGTCCATATTACCAGTGAGGCGTAGGCAACGCATTTTGTGTTCAACGGAGAATTGGCGCGTGCATCCCATGTGTTCATAACCGGTTCTATCATCAAGTAGTAAAGTACGGCGTTCAGTCCTGCCAGAACAATCAATATCATCTTGATCTGGAATCCGATATTCGCGGAGTAACGCAGAGGATCGCCATAGAAAAACAGTATGCCGGTAACTAGGTTAAGTCCGAAGCCGAGCAAAACTAGGGGTAGGAGCTTTTGCAACGCATCAGGATTCAGGGCCTTGAAGTGGCCTGCCAGACGCAGATCGAAAACGATCAACCCGCCCAGCAAGAGTGAAAGACCCATGAAGTGGATTATCTCCAACATCGGCCACACCCAGATAGTAGCCTTAATCCAGAGATTCAGCGGTGTGTCGACCAGGGATACAGCAAACGACTCCAGCATGATTAACTCCGATCAGGTATAGGCCACTAAACGACCGGTGATGATTGCGGCCAGCCAAAGTGACAGGGAGAACAACGCGATGAGTCTTGTCGATCCGCTGATTACCACATCACCATCCGCTGCGGCCAGTTCACCGCGCAGTTGGGCCTCAATGACTCTCGCTAGAACTACGCCTGCTATGATGAAGCCGATTTTTAGCAAAAAAGCGACATTGTTGACGAACATCACGGCCTGTGAGGTGAACAGGAGAATCCCGGAAACGGCGTTAACGATAAATCCAGTACTGGCTAACTTACTCAGTGGCAAAAATGCAGCTGGCTGAATGCCACGAAGAAGCCCAAGCAGTCGCATATCTCGCATGGAATAAATACCCACAACGACAGCGAGCCCGACAGCATGAAGACTCAACAGTATTGGATACCCCCACAGGGACACACCGACCCAGATAGCTATCGGCGTATTCTCGAGCCAGACGAACATGCTTTCCTCCCTTGATGCCCTCAGTAACAGACGAGGCGTAAACTACATCCTAATTGAACTGATGTCACGGACAACTTAGTTCCGAGCGATATATTGTCTTATGAAATTAAGGCGGGAAACTCAATAAAGGAGAGTGTAGACCTTGGAGATTGGGTAAATACCTTAGGATCGAAGTGAGCTATGGTTTTTTCAAATACATATACCGGTTTGGGAGAGCGCTTCTACGAAAAATCTCAGCCAACCCCGGTGCAAAAACCCCAACTATTTCTGTGGGATGCACAACTAGCCGAGCAGTTAAAAATAGCTACTGATCTGCAACAGGACCCGGATGCCCTGGCACAGATCTTTTCCGGTAATCGCATTCTGCCAGGATCAGAGCCCATCGCAATTGCCTACGCCGGACACCAATTTGGTTACTTCTCAGCACAACTCGGAGATGGCAGAGCCCACCTCCTCGGCGAGGTCATCGACCGTGTTGGCAAAACGTGGGATGTGCAACTAAAGGGAACAGGCCCCACTTCGTTTTCAAGAGGAGGGGATGGACGTCTGGCACTCGGTCCGGCTGTTCGAGAGTTCATCATGAGTGAAGCAATGCATGCTTTAGGTGTTCCTACCACTCGATCTCTGGCAGTTGTTGCTACCGGCGAGCCGGTCTACCGGGATAGACCAATGGCAGGAGCGGTGGTAACAAGAATTGCATCGAGTCATCTGCGGGTTGGGACTTTCGAATTCTTTGCTGCCCGTGACGACCGGGCGTCTTTAAAAGCGCTTCGTGACTATGCCATCGAACACCATTTCCCAGACTTGAAGGAAGTAAAAGAAAATCGAACTGTTCTGCTGCTGGATAAAGTCATTGAAACGCAGATTCAACTGGTTGTTCAGTGGATGCGGGTCGGCTTTATCCACGGTGTCATGAATACTGATAATACAACTATTTCCGGTGAGACGATCGACTTCGGTCCCTGCGCCATGATGGGAGTTTATGATCAGGACACGGTTTATAGCTCGATCGATCGTACTGGACGATATGCGTTTGGTAATCAGCCACAAATTGCGCATTGGAATATGGCAAGATTCGCTGAATGTCTGTTGGTTCTAGTGGATAGCGAAGATACTCAGACCACTGAGCAGCTAACAGCAATGGTTAACGGGTGTCCCGGTCGGTTTGAGAGGGAATACTGCAAAATGATGGGGCGCAAATTTGGCTTGTTAGGGTTACGAGAAGAAGATGACGAACTTCTCAACTCTCTGCTGGAACAATTCTCATTACAGGGCATGGATTATACGATCACCTTCGATCTATTAACGAAATCTTTAAATCTAGACTCAGTTACTTCTGAATTGAAAACAGAATTTGGACAATATTTTGGTCTCTGGCGAAAAAGAATTAACGATCAGGATGCCCCGATTGGAGAGATCCAAAAGCTGATGAGACAAAATAACCCTGTTGTCATCCCCAGGAATCACCATGTCGAAAGAGTGATTCAAGAGTGTGAGGAAACAGGAGTCGCAACAGCCGCCGAGAAATTTCTTCAAGTTCTCAATTGTCCCTATGAAGAAATTCCACAAACATGCCAGTACCAGGATAAGCCTGGTGATGGGGATCAGCACTATCAAACCTTCTGTGGAACCTGATGAAGTGAACAAAGTGGGGTTAGAGCAAGAAGACAGTTGGTTTGCTGGAGTTTGCAGAGGGAATAGGCGTGGTTGAGAACTTAGTTGAAGTGCGAAACCTCTCTCGCCAGTTTGGTAACAAGCTGGCACTGGACCAGTTGGACTACACCGCCGGTGAAGGTAAGGTATACGGCCTGGTTGGCGTCAATGGTGCAGGTAAGACCACCTTCATCAAACACCTGCTGGGCTTACTATGTGCCAGTTCAGGTTCTGTGCGAATGTTTGGTATGGATCCGGTACACCATCCACTGGATGTATTGGGGCGCATCGGTTACCTCTCAGAGGAGCGGGACCTGCCGGAGTGGATGAGCATTGCGCAATTGATGCGATATACCGAGGCCTATTATCCCAAGTGGGATCACGACTACGCCGTGGAACTGCTGAAAACTTTCAAGCTTGATCCTGAACACAAGGTCAAGAATCTATCCAAAGGCATGCGTGCACAGGTGGGACTGGTGGCGGCAGTCGCTCATCGCCCACAACTTCTGCTACTGGACGAGCCCTCTTCCGGGCTGGATGCGGTGGTGCGAGAAGATATTCTCAACGCGGTTGTGAGAACCGTCAGCGACGATGGCAGAACCGTTATCTTCTCGTCCCACCTGCTGGATGAAGTCGAGCAGATGTCAGACCATGTCACCATGATCGATGACGGACGCGTGCTGTTGGATAGCGACCTGGCTGACATCAAACGACAACATCAACATAGCAGTATACGCTTTCCTGAGCATCGCGACGGTGGGCCAGACATAACAGGTTCTATCTGGAAGGAAGGTGACGGATGCTTGTGGAACGCCATCCATGAAACAGCTACCGATCAATTTGCGACTGCGGTTGCCGAACTGGGTGGTGAGTTGCTTGAGTCTCGTGAAGCCACTTTGCAGGAAATATTTATTGCCCGCGTAGGACGTAACACATCAGCCACCGAGTTATCGACATGAGCCACGGTATCACCAGCAATACCAACAGGGTCGTCATGGCGATGCTATGGGAATCCTGGATGCTTACCCGTTGGGGAGTGCTGGCCAGGATGCTTATTGCGATACTAACTATTTTAGTTTTTTACATACTTGTGGCCGAGAATGTTGAAGTAATCACTGAAACCGAGGAAGAAGGCTTAAGAGCATTGTTCTGGGTAACTTGCCAGTTGTGTTTGTTCTCAGGCATTGCCATGGGGCTATCTCAGGAGAGCCGCCCTGGATTTCCATTCTACCTGGGTTTCTGGCGACCGGTTTCCACCCGGCTGCAGGTTTTAATCCCGATGGCGTACCGTTGTCTGTTCTGCATGGTGCTCTATGTTATTCCCTTGCTGCTGGCAAATTACCTGGTAGAGATACAACAGTTGTTCAAGTCGGCAATTCTGCTAATTATCCCGATCACCCTGATGACAAGCGCCAGTGCCTGGTGGACCGACAAAAAAGGGCTCAGCCAGCTGGCTGGATGGGCTGGCGTTTTCTTCGGCGCCTTTGCCTTAATGTACTACACGCTTCATTTCAACCAACACTCTTTCGCCAGCGATCCAGAACTCAACTGGTGGTGGACATTCTCCTTTGCACCGCTGGATTATTTAATTCTGTTGCTGGTATCCCTGTTCGCCGTTGTATTGACATTGGTGGGTGTGGATAGACAAAGACACGGTGACGAAGGGATCAGGCTCTGGCAAACCAGTGACGGCAGCGGTTCCTACCCGGTAGATGCCAATTGGCTGGCCGATCTGTACCAGACAGAGAGCCCGACCAGTTCGTCAAAGCGGGCGGAACTGTGGGCTGAGATTAATGGCAGCGGACTGCCTGCCTTCGTGTGGAGTCTTGTTATCGCTCTGTCGATTCCCATGCTCTGGTTGATCACCAACCTTATTGGTTCGGAGGCCTTATGGGCGTCTATCACTGTTTTTGTACTGTGGATACCTCTCATAGGCACGCCAAATTTTGGCATTCGAATGAAGCAGGGAAGAGCCTACCTCAGTACATTTGACGCTGCCCGACCACAGAACACAGCCTGGCTCGCCGGCATGAAAATAGGCGTGGGGATAATCAGTATGCTCGCTGGCATGTTGGTCATAACAACCAGCCTCTGGTTCTCCGCACCCCTGGCGGAGAATTTTATCGCGGCGATTGGCATTGGCCGGCAATTGCTTATCGACTTTTTCGTGACCACTCCGATCATGGAGATAGCCCGGTCACTTTTTATCTTGTTCGTGCAGTTCGCCTCTATAGTAACTTTCATGGCGGTATTAACTGCCATCTACTCGATTTATCTGGATCGACTCACGCTTGGTATTCTCGGTTTCATGGTCTACCTTGGCGTACTGCCGATTATCATTGCTTCAGAAACGCTCCCGCTAGGCTTCGCTGTGGCCCATGTCTGGGCATTCACCGCTGTGATAGCGGCAAGCGCCATTTACTATTGTTATGCCATCGTCAAGAATCGAATCCTGGGCCTGGGGTACACCTGTGTGGGTGTGTTTATCTGGCTGCTATATGCCTTGGCTTACTTCTCCAGGCTCAGAGACGATGGAATGCTGGGTGCCGATATTCCGACTGAGATCATCCTGTTTCGAGTCGCCGTCTGCGTCTCGTCTTTGGCCTTGTTTGCTCTGGCACCCTGGTCTTATGCAATGACCCGGCACAGGAGATGAATCCGAGATGAGCGTCAGGACCAGAAAATGGATCATCGTGTTGACAGTTGTTGCTTTCATGCTGGGTGTACCGATGGTGGCGTATCGCTATCTTCCCGAGCAGGAGGATTCGTTCTTTACTCTGTACAAAGACAACTGTGCCATCTGCCACGGAGAAAATCTTGAGGGTAGCCCGCAAGGACCTGCACTTGTAGGCGTCGACCTCAGTCATGGCGACACGGTCAGCGATATCAGAATGGGTATTGCCGAGGGTTATCCATCCGGAGGCATGCCCGCTTGGTCTGATGTGTTGCGAGCAGGGCAGCTATCGAGCCTGGCAATTCTGGTCTCGGAGAAACGCCTGAACTTCGACATGACCGATCTTTTTGATGCAGTAGAAATCATTCTGCCTGTCGATGCGATCGTTACTGAGGAGTATAACTTTCGCATCGAGGAATTCGTTGCCAACATCGATCCCTATCCTTTCTCCATCGCGCCAATGCCTGATGGCGGCTTTCTACTAACGGAAAAGACCCGGGGCATTTCGATAATATCACCCGAGGGAGAACAGTCGGCTCTTATCGAAGGTACACCTACAGCTTACGATGACGGATTGAGGCTGGGTAATCTGGAAGTTGGATTTGGATGGTTGCTGGATATCGCGCTGCACCCGGATTATGAAAACAATGGTTGGGTGTACCTTCACTATGGCGATCGATGTGGAGATGGTTGCAACAGAGCCAACAGGGGCTTGTTCTTACCTGTTTCCATGAACAGGCTGGAGCGGGCGCGGATTAGAGATGGCCAGTGGGTCGAAGTAGAAACCATTTGGAGCGCTGAGCCGAATACCTATACTTCGATGCCAGATGTTGGTGCGGGCGGGCGTATTGCGTTCGATGATCAGGGGCACGTATTTCTCAGCATTGGCATGAAGGGGAGCAGCAACTACGGCGGCATCCAGGACCTGAGCCTGCCCTATGGAAAGATTCATCGCGTCAATGACGATGGCAGTGTACCGGCTGATAATCCATTTGTAGTTGAGCTGGGAACTTCTGTTGAACCTTCGCCCGGTCAGACTACTGATGCGATGCAGACTATATGGACCTATGGTCATCGCAGCCCCCAGGGTTTGGAATTCAATTTTCTAACAGGTGAGTTATGGGGATCTGAAATGGGCCCGCGCGGTGGCGATGAAGTCAATCTGCTGTTACCGGGAAGAAACTATGGCTGGCCCCTGACCTCGAAAGGCGTGAACTACAACGGAACGGCTGTGGAATATGGAACCAACCTCGGTATCGAATTCGATATCAATGACATCGAACAACCGGTAGTAGATTTCTCACCTTCGCCGGCAATATCCAGTTTTGTTTTCTATTCAGGCAATGCTTTTTCGAACTGGCAAGACAATATTATTATCGGCTCGCTCAAGGCTAGGGAATTATACTGGCTTGTAATAGAGGATGATCAACTCGTGTATAAGGAAACTCTCATCAAGGGTCTGGCGAGGATCAGGGACATCGAGATTGGTGCTGACGGCTTGATCTACTTGCTGCTGGAAAACCAGGCAGGCGGTAAGATTGTGAGGTTGGTGCCTGAATAAATAGGGATAGATTCTTTTTTTCCGAAGGAAAAATAAAATCTATCCCTATTTACTTGCCGGTCCACTTCGGTTTACGTTTCTCAATGAATGCCCTGCGTGCTTCCTTGCCATCGGTACTGTCGAATGCTGCCGCCAGGGCCTTAAGTGCCACTTCGGGAACGTCCTGAAATTTCATGTCTTCCATTTCATAAAGCAGGTCGCGGGTGCGTTTGAGCGCTAGTGGGGACATTTTACTGAGTTTGTGTGCCAGCGCGCGGGTTTCATTCATTAGTTCCGCTGCTGGCACGAGCCGCGTGATCAGTCCCAGCTGATGTGCCTCAACTGCGGGAATGGGTTCGCCGGTAAAGATGAGTTCGGCAGCGCGCATGCGGCCTATTAAGCGCTGCAGATACCATACATGCATACCCGGTGGACCCGCCAGATTGGGAACGCCGGGAAAGCCGAAATCTGCATCGTCTGCCGCAACAATCATGTCGCAGGCAAAGGCGAGTGTGCAGGCTCCTTCCCGAGCATAGCCATGAACCGCCGCAATAATAGGTTTGGAAAGCCCACGTACAAGCGCCAGGGTTTCAACATAAAAAAGACGCAGAAATCTTTCCATGTCAGCAGAGTCAAACTGTTCCAGAAAGTGCAGATCCACACCAGCTGAAAGGCCTTTGCCAGCACCGGAAAGAATAATAACCTTTGCATCTTCATCCGAATCCGCTGCTCTCAATGCTGCGTGATATTCAAGTGTGGATTCTTCATCAATTAGGTTCAGCGGTGGACGATCGAGAGTGATTTCCGCGATGCTGGAATTGACCGAGTACTTGAGAGTGTTATAACTACGATTTGTCATTGATCTGAAGAGGATTCCAGTTTGGAAATTCCGTTGCTGGTCTACTGTTACATATTGCAGGGATACTCTGACACCACTTTTTAATTAAGAAACGATCACAAGCTCTTCAATTGCCTCCAGTGTGACTCGAGCGCGAGCTTCAAGC
Source organism: Gammaproteobacteria bacterium (assembly GCA_002726595.1). GTDB lineage: Bacteria > Pseudomonadota > Gammaproteobacteria > Pseudomonadales > Pseudohongiellaceae > UBA9145. Next base: position 7,964 of record PBTO01000056.1, read on the forward strand.
TCTGCATCAGTTGCACTGCTTACCGGATGCTCGATAATTGCAAATTTGTAATCAGGCATGCCGAGAACCCGAGCCATTAGTTCGGCTGCATCGACAAACTTACTGGTCATTACGCCCAGTGCGGGAGTTCCGACCCGCTCGCTGCTAATTGCGTCATGCAAACTGCACGACGAACAACTGCCTCAGTCACCAAGGCCTGAAATGGCTATGTCCCAGTTCTTCACTTCATCGAGGAGTGTTTCCTCGGCCGGTGCACTGTAGTTTAATTTGGTACGCAGTACCACATCGGCAACGTCGAAGCGCTCGCGCATTAGTTTATCTAAATGGGCAAAGAATCCTGCTGTTCCTTTTTTGCCATTGGAAATTATTCCGACCGTTTTTCCTTGTAGAGAGTCAGGCCGAGGAGCTGGTTGTAGCTCATGTGGATTGGTCTCACTAGTGGGATCAAGTACGCAAATTGTCATGTGTTAGTTCCAATCATGTATCAGTAAAGTAATAAATATTTCCCGAATTGCTAAATTGGCCTGTCAAATCGGCTCACAGTCAACACAGGCACCAATAGCTGCCGTGACCGCCTGGCTCTTGTTACCAAACCAGGGTGGAATTATAGCGCCGAATCCGCCTGCTGGCCCACCGGCTGCTATGACGAGCAGATGTTCTGGAGAAGGCAGTGCGCTGTATACTGTGTCGCCTTTTTCTCGTACCACCGACCCTTTTCCAACACTAGTCCAGTCAGCTCGTTTAACTCGAGCTTTGTTGTACAGGTATTCCGCAATATCTGCTTTAGTCCAACCCCCACTATTAAAGTGATCCCGATGCTGCCTGGGAATCACGATGGTATAGTTGCCTGCCCAAATCGAATAGTTGAGCATGTTGGCACACATCTCTGCGGCGTAGGTGTCCAGAATGTCTTCCGGTTTCGTGGTCCACTCATTCATGATTTGTCGCGGCGCTCCGGCGGCCAGCACGGTAACCGCCGAAGCACCTACCGGCATCCCTCTGATCTCTGCAAGCGATTGCCACGCAGATTCTTCTTCGTCTTCTGCTACGCAGTAACTGATCTTGCCTGGATGACCCAGGGTCGATCTGTCAATAGCGCCAGGACTCACTTCTAATATATTAATAAGTCCGAGGCGGATTGCCCTGCCTATTACCGAAGTAGCTCTGTCACTGCTTCCCAGGACACTAAACTCACTTCGGGCACCGATCTCTTTTCTAACAGGGCCATTGAGAATAAGCAGAACTGCACAGCCACCGGTACTCGCTGTGGCGCCATGCAACAGAAATTCTTCTTTTAACATTGCCATCCATGCCGTGACCACTACGGGAAAATGTAACGGCAGACAACCTGCCATCACAGCGTTGATAGCCAGCTTTTCAGCCGTTACCTGGCGCTCCCTAACCGGTTCAATGCCGATCAATTCATTTGCTGGCATGTTCACCCAGTCAAGACAAGCTTGCACAGCTTCCGGAGTCGGGGGGATGATAGGAAATCCATCGGTCCAACCACGGCTATGGTAAAACTCCTGGATATTAGAAGAATCATTTAACTCATAGTGTTTGGAGAGCAGGTTCATAAAAATGGGGCCAGCATAGCAAGGAATATTGGGATCATAAATTGCTCGGTAGGAGTACAGGAATTGCGGTCACTGAAAGTTGATAATTTACAGTGTTATTCCCAATCCAGTCAGAAAAGCCTGCAAACCGAATACAAAGCAAGTCGCCCAGGTACTTTATCGAAATCGACTGGATCAGGAAAATGCACGCTACTCTTATGGAGGTAGCGCATAACGCAAGCAGGGTTCCTGCTACTTTAATTCTACTGGCCACGCGTGCCACTCCTGGTTCTCTGTGGCACCTGGAATTGCAGCAATCCAGAGGCGTTCACACGCGGAAATATCCAGGGCACGCCAGCAGTTGGGCCAGACTCGCTCAAGACTCTCTGTCCGTCTTCCGAAAGTAGATATTCGGCCAGTTTTTCTGCGTTGACTCTCGCCGCTGGAGTAGCGGAGTGTTGTGGTCCCGGCGTAACAACGACATAGGCTCGACGTATGCTGGGATCTCCACTTAAGAGAATTCTCGTTCCTTCGGATGGCATTCTGCCGAAAGCAACAGGCAGATGACCTACCACTACGTACGCCAGATCACGTGCTGCCTGTACCAAGATTTGTTGTGGTCTGTTCACCGTGTCTGGTAATAGTTGCAACTGTGCAGGAACCAGATTGGCCTGATCCATCAGTCGTTTAAGGACCTGGTAACTACCAGGATCACGAAATGTGATAAGGGGTTGCCCCGACATCTGCAGTTTCTGAATTGCTTCTCGCCCCGATGCAGCTTGGCTGACTCCCGCCGGATCATCTTCTGGACCGACGAAAACGAACTCATTGTAGCCCCAGGTTCGCAGCGCCGACGCATAACCTAATGCCTCAAGGGCAAATGTTTCATCGCCGCCGTGAATCAGTAATAAGTCAGCCTCGCCGTTCATGAAAGCAGGCACGACCTGTTCCTTGGGAGCAGCAATTACCGTTGTTATTTCCAGCTTGAGAGACTTTTCTGCTGACTCCTCAATTCGGGACCATACGCCACTCATATCCAGGCCCCCTATTACGGCGACTTTCAATTCCTCATCAGTGCCGAAGCAAAGCGTGCTGCCCAATACCAACAAAGCGGGTAACAATTTGTTCAATTTACGCTTTAACAAGCTGAGGTTCCATTTGGAGTCAGGGCAAACAATCAATAGTCTCTATACCAATTAGTCTAATTTGCACGCAATACAATAATATTACCCACATGGGATTTTCATCAAGCATTTATTACTCTTATTCCCAGATTATGCGGTTAAGCTGACAGCACTACTACCGACTTTCCACTTCGGCGATGAAGGCCAGCGTCTCCTCGATCACGTCGTCAGTGATCCGCATGTGACCACTGTCGGTATAGTGAACAAAGCGATGTTGAACACCGGTGTCGTCGAGTGCGGCTGCGAAGTCGACCGCCTGCTGAATCGGCACCGAACGGTCATCATCTGAGTGTATGACCAGTATGGGCCTGGTACCGGGTCCGAGATGATGGATTGGCGAGGCGACTCGTCGGGCCTCACGAATGTCTCCCTCGACCGGCGTCCACAAGTCTCCCCAGGAGAGCGTGTTCAATTCGTACGGGCCGGATACGCTGATGACGGCGCGGACGTCACTGCGGGCATCGTCCCAGCCACCAACGCGCTCATAGGGACCTTCACCCAGCGTAGCTGCCATCGCTACCAGATGGCCCCCTGATGAATCGCCGATAAGGTAGACGCGATCCCCGTCGATACCGTACTCATCTGAGTGCGCATGCACCCACCGAATCGCCGTTTGAACGTCTTGATACGCGGCCGGGGCCGGGGTCGCCCCCACGAGTCGATAGTCGACAGTCATGGCAAAGTAGCCCATGCCGGCCCACTGCGCCACGTTCAGGGCATCGCGGTAATCGCGGGCTCCCCCACGCCACCGGCCGCCGTGCACATAAATGATAGCCGGAAGGTCCGCACCATCGACCGGGTAGGCGATATCGGCGAGGACGGCCGAGCCGTTCGTGCGGCTGAAGATGACGTCATTTTCGACAGTAACCGGTGTCTGAGCAATGGCGCTAACGGGCGCTATGAGCGTCAGGATCGCGCTGATGATGAATAACCTTGGCATGCTGCCCTCCTTGCTTGAGGTGTATGTATAGAGGAATAGTAAAATCAGTTTCTATTTTAGCCCACAGTATGGACAAGTTAACTGTTTAAACCGAAAAATAGAACATCTAAATAGCATCTATATCACCACTGTTGACGATTTGGATTCGAATCTGATACGGGATTTGTAACTACCATTGATCCAGCCAGATCAAGCAGATCCAGGAATTTCCGACGTTGGACACGGGTTAAAATTCAATGCAATGATGCTGCCCTTATGGTTCAATATTGGGCGCAAATTCCAGCGTTTGCTTTTTGTTTCACTCGAGTTACAGCAAGAATATCAATAGCGAGGTGAGGCGCATGAAATATACTGACAAGCTAACAATGTTGCGAAATCCGACTAGCCGGATTTTGGCAATGCTGCTCTTTTATTTTGCTATCCTGGTAGCGCTTGAGTCCTATACAGGGCTGGGAGCTCCCGTCCTTGCCCAGGCGACATCCGACGACTCAGAATCTGCAAATGCTTCTAACTTCGGCAATGTGGACGATGCCAGAATTATCAACGCCCCGGGCACCGAACCCGGTAGCTGGCTTACCTACGGGCAAACCTATAAAGAGCAACGCTTCTCGCAGCTCACCCAGATTACACCTGAAAACGTGGATCGATTGGGTCTGGCCTGGACCCGACAAATTGGCGATTACAATATGCGGATGCAGGGCACGCCGTTGGTGGTCGATGGCGTTATGTATGTCAGCAACGGCTGGAGCGTTATTTATGCCCTCGATGCAACCAATGGAGAGGAAATCTGGCGCTATGACCCGGAAGTAGACCGTAGCTTTATTCGTCTGGCTTGTTGTGGTCCTGCACACAATCGGGGAGTAGCTGTTTATCAGGGCAAAGTATATGTCGGCACTTTCGATGGACGCTTGCTAGCTGTCGATGCAGCAACCGGCGAAGAGGTTTGGGACGTCGATACGTGGACGCCGGCGGGACTGGGCCGCTTTAATATCACCGGGGCGCCACGCGTTGCAGCGGGTAAAGTATATATCGGTCAGGGTAGCGGGGAATCTGGCCATCGCCGCGGCTATGTTACTGCTTACGATGCGGAAACCGGTGAGGTGGACTGGCGCTTTTTTCTGGTCCCTGGCGATCCCAGCCAGCCCTTCGAGCATCCCGAAATGGAGATGGCGGCCCAGACCTGGGGCGGTGAATGGTGGAAATACGGTGGTGGGGGTACGGCGTGGAATTCTCTGGTCTATGACGAAGAATTCAACAGCCTCTATATCGGTGTCGGTAACGGTGCGCCCTGGCCCAGAGAAATTCGCTCGCCGGGTGGTGGCGACGATCTGTTTCTCTCAACCGTAGTTTCAGTGGATGTGGAGACCGGCCGCATGAACTGGTACTACCAGACAACGCCAGGTGACAACTGGGATTTTAGCTCAGCTATGGATATGACTCTCGGCGAGATTGAACTGGGTGGCGAACAGCGCAAGGTCTTGTTGCAGGCACCTAAAAATGGATTTTTTTACATAATCGACCGGGAAACCGGAGAACTATTGCGAGCCCATGCCTACACTGAAGGCATTACCTGGGCAACTCACGTTGATATGGAAACCGGCCGGCCTGTTGAAAATCCGGATGTAGTATATGAAGACAACCCCCAGTGGATTCTGCCAGCCAATTCCGGTGCCCATAACTGGGAACCGCAATCCTGGGATAATGATCTGGGACTGATGTATTTTTATTATCACGACATAGCCAACTTCTATTCACTCGACGAAACATTTGTAAATACCGGCGTTTATGAAATTCGTGAACGAGGTTTGAGCCTGGGCTGGGGTGAGGGTGCCTATCGCCGTCAACTCATAGAAAATGCTGCGCCGCAACCCGAGTCCAGGGCCTTTGTCGGCGCCTTCGATCCAATCACTGGTCAGTACAAGTGGCGGCAACCATTGGAGTCTATTTATAACGGTGGTGTTCTGGCCACGACTACAGGCCTGCTGTTTCAGGGCGAGGGAACCGGTGAATTCGTCGTACGCAATACCGATACTGGAGAATCGATTTGGAAATACCGCGCACAGGGAACCTTTCGTTCCACATCCATGATGAATTATCAGATCGACGATACACAGTATGTGGCTACCATGATGAACGGCAACCGAACCATAGACCTTGGCGGAACTGTCGTAGTGTTTAAACTGGACGGCACTGCCACTTTGCCCGTTGCCGAAATAGTACAGTCAGAGATACCTGAGCAAGCTGATACCGAGTTCAGTCCCGAGGCTGTGCGCCAGGGTGATGATTTTTATCATTCTCAATGTGCAAGCTGTCATGGCGGTATTGGCATTCCATCAGAAGTGGCAATTGTGGCACCTGACCTTCGACTGATGACGCTGGACACCCATGGACAAATGAGAGATATCGTCCTGGACGGTACTCGTTCTCAAAATGGCATGCCAGACTTCGAAGATGCCCTGACCAATGAACAACTCGAAGCCATTCGTGCCTTCGTCGTGACCCAGGCCAGGCAACTGAGAGAATGGCAACAGAACCGTTGAGCTGAATTAGCAAATATTGTTAGTCATTTTTTGTGGCTATCGAAACGAACTTTATCTTCCCCAGGTGATTGCTCGGTTGTAGTGGTGTCTCTCCGGCGGGGAATCCATTTTCCCTCAATATAAAGGCAATGAGTTCCAAGTACTCCGTGCGCGAAAGCGAGCCGGGTTTATCCGCTGGCATATTACCGAGGATTTTGTACCAGTAATCGAGCACGGTCATTCCATCCCAGGAATTTAAGTTGTTCTCATAAAACCTCAAATCGTGACAGGTCATACAATTTTGTTCATAGAGTAGCTGACCCGATTGAGCCTGAGCTTCAGTATACACACCATCGCTGATAGTTATTTGTTGCGCGACCGCTGCCGGGCAAACTAGTAATGCCAGCAGAAAGACTAATTTGTAGAAATCGAATCGCAATGGTTAACTCTTCAAGCAGTAATCTGACAATAGGATTATAAGGGTGCTCGCTCGCAGCAAACGCGCATACTCAATCCTAATCGACTTACTAACAGAAGTGAATCACCCAGTCTGCGATGCAGTTGCCACGGTTTTACAATCCCCTGTCGAGTTCACAGTTCTTTTTGAACTACTAGTCCCGTTGCTTTAGCAAGAAAAGCCAGAGAAGTACATAGTCATAGTTTCTGTGACTATTTTTTGTAAAGCGTAGAAGTAAGAGGCTGTTGCTTATCTCTCGGTTATGCCTCAAATATAGATAAGAACTCGAGCGAGCTTGGAATAGGGAATTGTTTTTATTGTGACTAGCGCCAGGGATGAAGCGCGGGACGGGCCAGGGATGGCCCAACGGAGCAATAAAACAATTCCCTATTCCAAGATTGCGTCCTTCACGTATGGCACCAGCAATAAACACACAAATGTTAGTCTAAAATTTTGATTTTACTCGATATGCTTTGAGGATACCTCAGACTCTGTTCCCTTCAATCTGATTATTGTCGCGCACCGGTAACCGAAAAATTTCCCAGTGTTGTGTAAATTGTCCCTGCCAAATTATCACCATTTACTGTACCCAGAAAATTTACTCGTAAAGCTGCTCCAGATGGATCATCGGGATTCGGAGATTCGGTAGACCAGGAAATTCTGTTCCCCTCCAGGACAACCTCGTCAGCGATAGTAACCGTATCGCCTGCCATGCTGATTGACTGATTAGCAGAAATTGTCCATACCGATGACTGGTTTCCAGAGGGGGTATCAATATTGATCTCCCATATCCCTGTGCTGGTTGGCTCTATATCACACGCAGCCAATAGTACAGGAGTTGAAATAAGAACCAGGTTTCTTATCCAATTTCTCATTCTTGAATCCTGTCCGGTTCGATGCTTGAGTTAAAGGAGTCAAAGGGCAGAGTACATTGATTTTAGAGAATTGTAACGCCTTGATACACGCGCGATCGATACTAAAAGGAACTCTGGATTTCTCGCAACGCGCTAGCTTTTGTTTGTTGAAATTCCTCCACACAGATAGACAAAGGCTGGCATGTCCGGTAAAACGAGCATTCAGATATCTTACGGAGAGCCGACCCGTGCCTAAGCGTTTTTCTTTTATATTGGGTGTATTCACAATTGCCTTAATTCCCCTGTTCAGTATGGCCGCATCCGAGGAATTCGACTTGGTTATCAATAATGGCCGTGTGATGGATCCCGAATCAGGGCTGGATGCAATCCGGCACATTGGAATTATTGCAGGCCGTATGGTTTCCATTTCAGAACAAGTGCTCGAGGGAGAGCGGATAATTAATGCGACCGGGCTAGTGGTCGCTCCTGGATTCGTGGATATTCATGCGCACGGCCAGTCTGAAGAAGCTTATCGCTTAATGGTTCAAGATGGAGTGACTTCGGGATTTGAGCTTGAAATTGGCACGGCCGCGGTTGCAGATTGGTACCGCGAAAGAGCCGGTGGCCAGGTGTTGAATTATGGCATCAGCATCGGCCACATCCCTGTTCGCATGGTACTTTTTGGGGATGGGGGTCAATGGCTACCGAGCGGTCCTGGCGGTAGCGGAATTGCCGGACCGGATATGATGGATCGCATGACAGAGATGATGCGACAGGGATTGGCAGAAGGCGCTGTTGCCATGGGATTTGGGCTTCAGTACACGCCGGCGGCAACTCAGGCTGAGTTTGAAGCGATGCTTGCCATAGCGGCCGAAACGCAGGCCAGTGTCCATATTCACATCCGCGGGGGTTTAGAAGGCTTAAGGCAAATCATCACCAGTGCGAATAATGCCGGCACGCCTCTACACATTGTGCACGCCAATTCCAGTGGCGGATCTAGCATCGGTGAATTCCTCTCCATTATTCAAGCGGCCAGAGATGCCGGCCAGGATGTGACGACCGAGATGTACCCCTACGGAGCCAGTTATTCCGAGATCGCTTCGGCACTGTTCGATAACTGGGAGACCTGGGAAGAAGACCGGTTTGATCGGAATATGTGGGTAGCAACCGGGGAGCGGCTGACACGGGAAAGTTTTGCCAGATACAGACAACTTGGTGGGGGCGTGATCACATTCAGCCGCACCGAAGAGATGACACGTACTGCACTTCAACATCCGCTAATGATGATTGCCAGTGATGGAAGAATTGTTGATGGCAAAGGGCATCCACGCAGCGCTGGATCTTTTAGCAAGGTATTGGGCCAATACGTACGTGAGGAACAGCTTATCACTCTAATGGACGCGCTGCGGCGTATGACAATTGAACCGGCCAGGCGTCTCGAGGCATTTGTTCCATCCATGGCAAACAAGGGACGCATTCGAGTTGGTGCTGATGCTGATATTACCGTGTTTGATCCAGAGTCGATTCTGGATCAGGCAACGTACGTGGACCCAAACCAACCATCCGCCGGTATAGAATATGTACTCGTAAATGGTGGGGTGGTACTCGATAACGGCGTGTTGGACCCGAGAGTTCGCAACGGTGTCGCCATTAAGAGTAACTAGGGCAGATTGAGTTCACACCCAACCGGGAAGGCATTCGCCACTACCGACTGTTCCGATTGGGCAGGTCAGGGTTTAATGTCCTCACATGCTCTGCCAGCGCATTGATCTGACCACCAGAGAACATCGATGTGAAAGCCGGCATATTGTTCTGACCATTGCGAATTATATCTGCCACGTAAGCCGTATCGAACGCAGCCAAGCCTTCCAGCGGCATGCCTTCGTGCCCTCCCTCACCATTAGGCCCGTGGCAAAATTGGCAGGTATTCCGGAACAAGTCCTGTCCCTGAGGATTAGCTTGAGACGGATTTACCTGGTCCAGTGCAATGGCACCTTCCTGCTCGTCATCTATCAGGCTGAACAACCAGACGCTGTCTCCCCGGTCGGCTCTGCCTAACAAGCTGCCTGCAGAAAAGACTGCCACGTATTGTTTGTTGTTGTGCTGAAATACCGTGGCCGGCGCGTTAACACCCGCATCAGTCATATACTCCCATAGCTTGGATCCGTCGCGGGCATCCAGCGCGGTTAAACGGCCGTCGTTACGTCCGGCAAACAACAGGTCGCCTGCTGTTGCCACCAGTCCGCTATAACAGCGACTGGGCCAGCGCTGGCTCCATAGCCTGGTATTGCTGCGCAGATCCATGGCGGAAACGATTCCGGTGACAGTGAAGGGTGCGAAGCGCATGCTGCCACCAGTGTAGGAGTCACCGGGATCCGCCGGCTGCAGATTTTCCCTTACTGAATATGCTGCCTGTCGCTCGCCGGCACATATGTACATTACTCCCCTGTTCGGATCTACGGTGCTGGGTGGCCAGTTGGCGTCACCACGGCGTAGCATGACCGGCTCTTCCCAAAACGGTGTAAAGAGGGCGCCATTGTTGATGAGCTGATAGCCTTCCGGCGCTACATCCAGTGTTTGAGTAACAAAGGGCTCGCCAACTGGATAAGGCTGGGTGGCGGCGGTTGCCTGGCGGGGTTCCTGTGGAACCGGTCTCTCCTCTATACCTACCAACGGTTCCCCGTTGGTGCGATCGAGAATATACAGCCAGCCTGTCTTACTGGCCTGGGCCAGGCCTTTGCGTGGCACACCGTTGTAGTCCAGATCGAACAAGACCACCGGGTTGGGTGCATCGTAGTCCCAGATGTCATGGTGAACCTCTTGAAAATGCCAACGATACTCGCCGGTATAGGCATCCAGTGCTACGATTGAGGCGGTAAACAAATTATCTCCGGCGCGCACCGCACCGTTATAGTCGGGTCCGGGATTGCCAGTTGAAAAGTAGATCATGCCCAACTCGGCATCGACCGCAGGCGTGTGCCAGACTGTGCCGCCACCAGTTTGCCAGGCATCGTTGTCAGCGGGCCAGGTATCAAAGCCGAATTCGCCGGGGCCTGGCACGGTATAGAAAGTCCACAGCAAGCTGCCGTCGTCTGCGTTGTACGCTTTTACCCGCCCGCGGGCAGCATATTCTGCACCTGAGAAACCGGTAATAACCATGCCCTGAAAATACAACGGTGCGCTGGTGATGGTGTAACCTTCTTCCCAGGCTTCGGCCTGAACAGACCAGGCCTCTTCGCCGCTGTCTTTATCCAATGCCTTGAGCACGCCGTCCAGTTGTCCTATAAAGATCTTGTCCTCGCCAAATCCCACCCCGCGACTGGTCCAGCCACAACAGATAGTCGAAATCTCGTCGTTAAGATCAGCCGAGTAACGCCACAAAATTTCTCCGGTTTCAATGCTCAGGGCGAAGACATCGTCGGCGCCGGTGACGATATACATGACCCCTTCATGGACAATGGGCTGCGCCTCTCCCGAATACTTTGCGGCTAGCCCGGAGCCGCCCAGGTGAGTGCGCCAGACCGGGCCCATTCGATTGACGTTGTCGGTGTTAATCTCTGTCAATGCGGAGAAATTTCGGTTGAACAGATCCCCGCCATTGGTAAGCCAGTCGGCAGTCGGCAGTTCCGACAGCGTTTCCTGATCCGGTGTGATCTGTGAAAATTCTGCCGCCTGTGAGGCAAATTGTGAGGTGAACGATAAACTGAGAACAAGAATTCCCGCGAGAAGTGCCGGCATGTGGTTATTCATTTTTTCTGGCCCTATGGTTCTTGCTCGTAAGGCTAAAGGGACGCCCGCAACATATCAACATAAAAGTCCGCCAAAAATTGGCTAATTGGTTACCAAGAAAAGATGGTTTGTCTCTATTTATTCTGATTTATATCAATAAAAGTGGTGCTCTACAATTTACACTATTCCGGGTGTATAATGGTTTGAGTTAGCTAAAATACTACTTAACAGAGGCGCAGTGCCTGCGTCATTTGATTTAAACAGGAGTGGACAATGAATAAGACTATCGTAATGGGGCTGTTCTCAGGTATGGCTCTGGTGCCCGCGCTTGCTGGTGCCCAGATAAGTGCGGACCCCACGTACTCAAATGAAGTAGCGAGGATTATGCAGGACAACTGCCAGATCTGTCATCAGGAAGGGAACATCGGACCAATGCCCTTCACTAGCTATGACGAAGTCCGACCCTATGTGGGTTTGATCAGAGAGCAGGTGATTACGCGCGAGATGCCACCGTATCACTACGACAGGGATATCGGGATTCAGGAGCTGAAGGAAGACTGGCGGCTGGACCAGGAAGACATCGACACGATCGTTGCC
>PBTO01000057.1 GCA_002726595.1 Gammaproteobacteria bacterium
CGCAGTAGCGCAGGCCTAGCACCGCTAAGTCAAGTTGCTGCAACGCCACAATGGACAGTCTGGTGAACTCCCGAAGGGCGGGTCTCTCAGCATTCATCTACTGCGTTGCTTTCGCTTGATGGAGCGCAGGCTACGACGGCGCAAAAGCGCCTTGCATCTAAACGCTGAGAGGCCCGCTGCACCCGAAACTTAACCCTGGTCGAGGTACTGGTCTGACTCTTCGTCCAGCCATTTATATTTGCTGCTTCCATCCAGTTCATCGATTCTGTTAATGGCAATGAATCTGTCCTCGATATTGTCCAGGTGTTCAAGAATCGCCTCCCGGGCATAATACACTTCCGAACGTCCTGTTCTCAGTGCTAAAAGAGTCAATCGATTCTGGATGTCCGGTGGTAATTGAATAGTGAGCATTAGTGTTCCCTCGGGATTTGCACTACTGAATAGAATGCTTGGAATCGGGCTTCTGGCCTGTATGCGTGTTGCCGATCGGCGAGGTTACATCCCTGTAAGTCGCCCCAGCTATCCGTGCTGTAATCTAACTATAGCTATTTTTTATTTTGAGCCAAGATGACAAACAAGTAACAAGAAGGTAACAAAGACGCAACAAAAGGGCGCACTCTGAATGACTGACGTCAGCTCCATCCTATAAAGCATATGTGATGTCACCTGATTGATACGGCTAATCAGGTGTATCTGAAAGGGGGAATAAGCTAGCTATGAGGGGGCTAGTTCAGTACCCGATACCCTCTGCCCCTAAGGCAGGTTCTTATGACGCGTTCCCGTTCCCGCAGCCCTTCGCCAACGCCTCTGGCGCCGCCACCAACCGCGCCGACACCGGCACCGCGCTGGGCTGTGTCGCTGTCACCGAGTACGGCACCGAATACACTACCAACTACACCGCCCGATACCGCCCCGGCTACCGCTTTTTGACCGATGGCGACCTGATCCGCATAGTCCTGGCACTCAGACAGATCACCGTTGTAGGCAATCATGTTGACACCCTGAGTATCGATAATGGGATTGTTTCCAGTCATCTCTTCAACACTGGCACAGGCAGCCAGCAGGGCGATAGGTAGTAACAAAAGTGATCGAGTTTTCATAGCAATCTCCGACGTCTCTTCTCTGTACAGCATATAAATCAAAACGCATAAACCGGCATTTGGTTTACGACGTTTTGTAGAATAGGCCAGTGAAGCTTAACCGGAGTTTAATAAAACCGGTCTTGTGCTTTTTTTTCGCAAGAATTGCAATGGTTGTGAGACCATTGAGAACGACCCCCAATTAATCCGGGTTAGCTATTTCTCTTTGTCGCTTTAGGGTTCTGTTTCAATGGATCGCAAATACCAGTAGAATGGGCTCCTGCATCAAGGGAGAAATACATTGGCATTTGGACGATTTCAGGATTTTCTGGGCGGACTGGTAAAACTGCAGCGTCGCTTTTACTTTACTGGTGACAGTGAAAACCTTACGGTTGATGAGTTGTTGGATAAATTAATGGCCAACACGGGTGAAGTGTCCGCAATTGTCGCGGCGCGGGAGTTACTGAATCGCTATAATGTTCTGGATGATGATGAAAAACTCGCCTTCTTCACAAATCTGGAGCAAAACTTTAATGCAGACCAGGCGTCGGTCAGGGAAGCATTTAATCTCTATGACAATGAGCCCAACTCGCTGCATCTCAATCAGCTTTCCCGGATTGCAGAACCGCGACGGCAGGAGTTATTACGCCGTTTAAATCAAACCCCCGGTGCAACTTCAGATCTGGTTTCCATGCGTGCCGATTTACGAAGACAACTGAAGTCGCAGCCAGAACTTAATTCTGTGGATGACGATTTCGTACGGTTGTTCTCATCCTGGTTTGGTCGCGGATTCCTGCTACTGCAAACCATCGACTGGTCAACTTCGGCGGCAATTCTTGAGCGCATTATTCGCTATGAGGCAGTGCATGAGATTAGAGACTGGGATGATTTGCGGCAACGCATCGATCCTGAAAATCGACGCTGCTTCGCTTTTTTTCATCCAGCATTGGAAGATGAACCATTGATCTTTGTGGAAGTGGCGCTTAGCCGACATGTGCCGGAATCAATCAATGAAATACTGGAAGACAGTAGTCTGGCAGGTGACAACGATTTTGACTCGGCCTGTTTCTATAGCATCAGCAATTGCCAGCCCGGACTGAAACATATTTCCTTTGGTAATTTTCTTATCAAGCAGGTGGTGCAGGAATTGCAGAGTGAATTTCCTGGCATGAAGCAGTTTGTCACTCTGTCGCCCATACCGGGCCTGTGTCGCTGGCTTGAGGATGACCAGATTCAGCACAATGAACAAGTTAAGCCTCTTATTGCTGAAATAGCCGCCTCCCCGAAGACGGAGGAGGGGATTGGGGAAAATCCCGATCTCATCAGGCAGCTGGCAGCCGCCTATCTTTTGCTTGCCAAGAAGAACATTTACCCTCGAGATCCTGTTGCTCGCTTTCATCTGGGTAATGGCGCCAGGGTGCACGAGATCAGAGTTGCGGCCGACCTGAGTGAGAAAGGGCTGGAGCAAAGCCGCGGCGCCATGGTGAATTACATGTATGATCTTAAACAGCTCGAGCGGAACCACGAACAATACATCACTGAAGGTATTATCGAGCACAGCGATAAGCTCAAGTCTCTGGTTGGTAAACTCAAAGAGTAAGGTCTGCCACTTTCCTGCAGCTGATTTCCCTGCATAAGAAAATAAAATCTTGCATACTATTAATACCCGGGTATAATTATTTAAATGAGGGTATAAAAGAGATGATCATGCAAGAAATAGAGAGTAACTATGTCGCCTTTGATGGCACGAAGCTGATTGCGGAGGGGGATTTACTCGCTGTTGCTCTGCAATTGAAAGCAGAACTGACTGCCACAAAGACAGGGTCTGTGCTGGTTTTTGGGAACAGCAGCGGTAAGCAGATTGATCTTGATCTGGGGGGTAGTGAAGCCGATCTACGCAAACGCTTTAGCCAACAGGGCGATGGTCAAGAGCAGCAGGAAACCGTATCAACTGCGAAAACCCGAGGCAGACCAAGGCTGGGCGTAATAGGGCGCGAAGTCACTCTGTTGCCGCGCCACTGGCAATGGCTGGACCGGCAACGCGGTAGTGCATCTGCTGCATTGCGCCGCCTGGTCGATCAGGAAAGAAAGGCTACCGTGCACGAAGACCTGGTGCGTCAGGCACAGGACAGCGCCAATCGTTTCATGTATGCCATGGCAGGGAATCTTCAGGGTTTCGAGGAAGCTGTGCGCTCTTTGTACGCCTGTGACAAGCAGGGTTTTATAGCAGAAATGCGGCGCTGGCCTAGTGATGTCAAACGCTATGCCATGCAGTTCGCCGCTGCCGCCTTTACCTGAAGGCAGCGATTCAGCTACTCCGGGCTGTTGCCGTGGTTAAGGTTAATGCTGCTACAATGGCAGCCCGTTTTGTCTCTCCAATGAGTGATTCGCATCGGTATGAGCAAGAAAATGAGTAAATCGATCCAGGATAAGCTGCTGCAGACACAGGATGTATTCAGCAGTGATGAGCTGGAATCGCTGTGTCGGCGCATTATTGCAAGCGGAGAATTGGGGCGTTCCAGGCATTACCGTGGGCTACTTGAATACCTGGTGCAGTGCTCAATTACCAAAAAGACCCCAAAAGAGCTGGAACTGGCTATTGAAGTGCTGGATCGGAGTGAGAATTTTGATGTCTCGACAGATTCCACGGTCCGGGTATACATGCATCAACTGCGGAAAAAGCTGGATGCCTATTATCAGAACAACGAGGATGGAACTGAGTACCGGATAGTTATCCCCAAAGGGCAGTACACCATCGCTGCGATTCCCCAGCCACAAGCTGCAGAGCCAGTGAGCAGGCCGGCCAGAATGCCGCGTATGAATATTACTGCCGGTTTGATGATGGTAGCCATTCTGCTGTTATTGATAAATCTTGGTTATATGGTGGGTCGGGATAACGAGGCGGACGTGGTGGATCGGGTTGCCGAGCATCCAGTCTGGAACTCGGTGTTTGGCGATGAGTTGCCCATTATGCTGGTCATGGGAGATTATTATATTTTTGGCGAGCTTAACGCCAACGGTAATGTTGCCCGCATGGTGCGAGAGTTTAATGTTAACTCTCGTAACGACCTGGAAGAGTTGCAATTCAGCGAGATTGAGAGAACTGAAAACTATCTGGATCTGGATCTCAGCTACATGCCTGAGGGCAGTGCTTTCGCCCTGGCCCGGATAGTGCCTGTACTGCAACAAAGCGGCAAACCGATTAATATCACCATGATGTCAGATTTGACAACGGCCGATATTCGCAGCAATCACATTGTTTATATCGGTTACATCAGCGCCTTGGAAAAACTCACCAGTATGGCCTTTGCCGGCTCCGGCCTGTCCATAGGCAGGAGCTATGATGAATTGGTCAATATGGACACGGAGGAATACTACACCAGCGATGCAGGTCTGCCCGAAGATGGCGAACCGTTCAGGGACTATGGGATGTTTTCGACCTTTCCGGCCAGCAACACCAGTCAGGTTATCTTAATCTCTGGCATGCGAGATGCTGGATTGATGCATACCGCTCAGGCGTTGTCAGACAATAAAGCCCTCGATGACCTGGTGGTAGCCATCGACACCGACACCGACGAGGCACTCGGTAGTTTTGAGGCCCTGTACGAAGTATACGGTATCGACCGCATGAATTTCGATGCCGACCTGGTTTATGCAAGACAGCTTAATTCTGATCAGATTTGGGGAACTGGTTCTACAATTTACCAGTATTGATTAATCTCCAGCGATATTGAAATTATTCGGATAAGCTGAACGTCATCAAATAATCACCCCGCTGCAATTCCAACTGGTCATGGCCACCCACGGCAATGGCAATGTATTGCGTGCCGTCAATTTCATAACTCATGGGTGTCGCTACGGCCGCGGTCGGCAGGTCGTAGCGCCACAGTTCCTCTCCATTGTGAATATCGAATATCCGCAGTACATGCTCTGCTGCCCATGCTGCAGCCCAGTCACTGGTCTGGTCTTGCCGCAGATTTTCCATAATCTCGCTGGTTGCATTAGTAATGCCAAACAGCAGAACCCCGGCAGTAATAAGCCCAAGTTCATAGCGGCGCCGATTTTTCAAATACTTCTCTAATGTCATAACAAGGAACTGGGAGGTACTAGTGTATTCGATTCGATTTTACTGCTTCGCGGCGTCTCTTGACCGCCAATCGCTTGGCTTTGTTTTCACCGAATTTATTGATAGAGAAGTAGGCGTTTTTCTGTTTTCGCTTGACGCCTTTGCCCTCTTGCCAGGTAGCCACCCAGGAATGATCTTTTTCGGAATAGCTGACTCCAATTTCACCTGATGAATTCAGCGGAGATATTTTGCGGGGGCTATACTTGGCATAGGGCCAGTTAGCGCTATAGATTTTTCTGCCTTCCACGTCGCGCTTTTTTTTGGCGGCAGTGATGGCCTTATTTTTGCCGCCGTATTTCTTAAATGGAAACGACTGTTGAAAATTCTTGCCATCGTATTTGATTCTGACCCAAGCACAATTGGTCCCGCGCGATTCAATTATGCTGATGTGATGCAATGCGCTAAGTTTTTTCACAGTATCCTCTCTCTCGTTCTATGAATATCCACAGCCAGGTCGTTAATTGGTTCTGTTATAACAATAGAAAGCTGTGAGACCCGATTTATTGCAAATTGTATAAATATTTCTACAAATAGGAGCGCTTGGGAATAAAAAGGGGACGGGGTTTAGTCTACACCCCTGTAATTGATCGGGCTAGCCCGGTCACTACATGAAGGGATCGGTTTGTCTGGGAAATCTGCTTAAGCGTGAGATGCCATATGTTGAATGACACCGGGTTTGCAGCTATGTACCTTGGAGATGGTGTAGTCGTAGTCCTTTGCGCTGGGATCAATACCTAACGCCTCATCAATAGCTGCAGCCAGATCAGCTTGCGCCGCCTGCCTGGTGAGATACGGCCCCGAAATGTTCAACTGAAGACTGGGCTGCTTCGGTGCAGTGGCGATAATGTAGAAATTATTCTCGTTCACTTTGATGATCAATACCATTCATCCNAATAAAATTAGTTGCCNCAAAAACCGGACCTACCTGGGCCGTATGAGCCGGGATGGAGGCTCACATACGGCTAATATCGGCCGCGTATTTAAAACCATCAGTCCCGTTAATACAAGACCGGGAAGGCACTATTTTCCTTACTTTTCCCGGTATAACCGAATTATCCACTATTTTGGCTTAATATTAGCTTAATACCAGCCAAATCAACTGGTTGTGCGCTGGTTCACACTATTGAAAAGTAACTTCATTTGTTGCTCCATGGAGCTCGTCCCAGGTTAATTTACTCATCCCCGGTGAAGCGTGGGCGGATTTGAACCCGGTGGAGCCGGGTATCCGGGAATCTTATACAAAACCCCAAAATTTGACATAAAATGGTGAATTGAGGGGTCATTACCAGCAGGGCTCTATTTGCCTGGCCTGAATTGTTCAGGCCAGGTGAGAATAAGCCGCACGGGAAAGGCAATTCCGGCAATCAGGAAATTTAATGCTCGATACTCGACCGTTACTACTCAACACGGATTTTCCGGAAGTCTCCCGTGGCACGCTGGAAACACTGCAGGTAAATCTTGGCTACAAGTGCAACCTCAGTTGCACACATTGCCATGTCGATGCTGGTCCCAACCGCACTGAAATAATGGATAGGCAGACTGTCGATCAAGTGCTGGAATTTATCCATAGCTATCCGGTGAAGGTGCTGGATTTAACCGGGGGCGCGCCGGAGATGAATCCGCACTTCAAGTACTTGGTCAGTGAGGCACGGGCGACCGGTATGGAAGTAATAGATCGCTGTAACCTGACTATACTGCAGGAGCCTGGCTTTGCAGATATGGCTGAATTTCTTGCTGCTGAGTCGGTGGCTATTACTGCTTCGTTACCCTGTTATATGGAGCAAAATGTAGAGAAACAACGGGGTAAGGGTGTGTATTGGGAGAGTATCGCTGCCCTGCAGAAACTCAATGATCTTGGCTATGGCAAAAATTCAGCATTACAACTCAATCTGGTATATAACCCGGACGGAATTAACTTGCCTCCGTCACAAACTGAATTGGAAAGTGACTACAAGAGCGAGTTGCTGGACCAGCATGGGATTGTGTTCAATCAGCTCTTTACCATAACCAATATGCCAATCAGCCGATTCGGTGGAATGCTGCTATCCAAGGGGCTCTACGAGAAGTATATGGATATTCTGCGGGATAGCTATCGCGAAGAAAATCTTGCAACGGTGATGTGCCGTTCACTGTTGAGTGTTGATTTTCAGGGTTTCGTTTATGATTGTGACTTCAACCAAATGTTGGAATTGCCCCTAGCGGCTAACGGAAATAAGAAGACCCATCTTTCTGCACTAATGCAACAGGTGTTAGACGGAAATCCTATCATGACAGGTGAACACTGCTTCGGCTGTACGGCAGGGCAGGGCAGTAGTTGCGGTGGTGCCTTGGAAGCCTGATTTTCCTGTTCGCGCGCGAGTCAGCCATTGTTAAAAATCAGTTTTATTTTACCAGTTTTAAATGAAGCGCATTTGATCAATGCTCAATTGCAGTGCCTGCAGTGCTACCGCGAGTTCGGACATGAAATCATCGTAGTGGACGGTGGCAGTAGTGATGAAACCGTTGAGCTGGCCCAACCACTAGCAGAGCATGTACTCACAACCAGGCCGGGTCGCAGTCGGCAAATGAATGCAGGCGCTGCACACGCCACAGGTAATTTGCTGTTATTTCTTCATGCGGACACCAGACTACCGCCTGCCGTCGACAGTCTGTTGGAACAAGCTATTGGCGCGAACGACCATCCGTGGGGCTGGTTCGATGTCCGGCTCAGCAATACTTCTTTTATGTACCGAATCATTGGCAGGGCCATGACGCTCCGCTCCCGTGTGACCTCGGTGTGTACAGGGGATCAGGCACTGTTTGTGGGAACGGGGCTGTTTCAAAGTGTGGGTGGCTTTGCCAGCCAGCAACTGATGGAGGATATCGGCCTGAGCAAGCGCCTGCGCCGGCTTCACAAGCCGCTGTGTATCCGAGAGCAGGTGATAACGTCTAGCCAGCGCTGGCAGGACAAAGGCGTGTTCAGGACTGTATTTCTCATGTGGTGGCTGCGGTTGTTGTATTTCCTGGGGGTAAGCCCAGACTACCTGGCTCGCCAGTATTACCCACAAAGGAGTGGGCAGGAACCATCCGTGGAGTACAGGCATCCGCAGGCACGCGTGTTGGTATTTGCCAGGGAACCGAAATTGGGGGCCGTGAAAACACGACTACAGGGGGTAATCGGGAAAGAGCGCGCACTGGCCTTACATGAAGCGATGATTCGCCGTGTTACCGGATTGGTAAAGCAATCCCGGTTGGCACCAATGGCTTTATGGGTATCCTCGAATATACATCATAAACTATTTATATCTATATGTAATATAAAGGATATTAGTGAGCAAGTTGGCGATGATTTAGGGCAAAAAATGGCCTATGCAGTGGCCGCTACGCTCGCCGATGACATGATTAATGCGGTCTTGCTAGTCGGCGCTGATTGCCCCTCTATCGATCAATCCTATCTGGCTTTAGCACTGGAAAAACTTGTCCGAAGCGATGTGGATGCTGTGATCGGCCCCGCGGAAGATGGCGGTTATGTGTTACTGGGATTGAAAACACCGGCTCCTGAGCTATTCCGGGATATTCAGTGGGGGACTGATGCCGTGCTGAACGCCACGATACAGCGGCTAGAGGATGGGGGTTTTAGCTACCACTTGATGGATCAGCGCTGGGATGTGGACCGTTATGAAGATCTGGAAAGATTGGCTGGTCTGGTACCACCGCTGATTTACTAGCCCTTATTTTTCACTCGGACACTCAGGCGGAGTGAGCAATGACACATTGCCGGAATATCAATCGAAATGTAATTGCTCTTCCAGGGATAGCAGCTTCCGCACCAATTCTTCGTAGTCGATGCAGTATTCGCCTGCGTCCAGGCGGTTGTGCAGACTAACTACCCGGGACATATCCATATCGGGTGACTGGTTGATCTTCTTCTTCAGTGCGCTTAGATCGACCGTCTGACTAATCTGTTCCGCAAGGTCCGTGGGGGCATTCGGCTGACTCTTTGCAGGCCCATCACTGTCGCCTGTTATAGGCGTAACTACATTTGAAAATTTGCTCCGGCTTTTGGACGGGTTTTGATTTTTGCGAAATGCTGATTTTTTCACTGCCTCTACGCTTCTATGTCTGTGGATTAATGTTTTCCCTTTCATCCTTTAGCGGTCTGCTGGCGCTGAAACACCGCTAAAAAAGCTGACATCCCGGTGCAGATTCAAAGAAAAAATTCACACAATATTGTCAGCGGGTTCTATTTATAACGACTGGTGTAATTATATCTTTAAGCCGATTCTTCTCCGAGAGCGACTCTCTTGTTGCTGGATAATTTTTGCAATATATAAATTAACAAGATCGTATAACATGTTGATATAACTAAATAATATAAGAAATTTTACAATCATCTGGTCTGCAAGGATAATCTGGAACTACAATCTAAGTTGCTGATAACCGGCCGAATTTTACTTGTGTGTAAAAACGCCTTTTAGCAGCACTCTATCGATTGAATTACTTGATGCCGGGTTGGGCCGAGGTCTATTGTGATGAGAATCAAGGCCCTGTCCGTTGCCTGATCAAACTAAATAACGGCAGTTGCGTAGGAATCGAGAAATTCCTGCGGAAAGCGACTGGGTTTGCCAGTTGAAAGGGTCACGCAAATAAGCTGCCAACTACCTCGCATTACAGTAGCGCCGGTTTCCCTGTTGATAGTCTGGAAGCTGCGCTCGAGACGTAGTTTTTCATCACAGGCTGTCAGCCAGGTTCCCACAATCAGTTCCTCCCGATTGAAGCTGGGCAGAAAATAATCATAATCTGNCTTGTTTATCGCTACTCCCCGATCCAGTCGCTGATAATCAGCTATATTCAATCCCAACAATTCAGAATGCTTCCACGCGCATTGTTCGCACCACACAACATAACAGGCATTGTTGACATGACCTAAGCCATCAATGTCATCCGCCGCTACGAGGATGTTGCTGGTAAATGGGTTTGGATAGTCCCAGCTCATTGCCGTGTTGCCCACGCTCATCGAAATGCATCGATTCTACCATAGCCTATCCGGGTCATTCCCACGGGTGGCATGGAATAGAATTCAGACCTCGGCGCTTAACCATACATAAAGTGTTATGCATTTTTCATCGCCAGTATTCTGGCCAGGTGATTCGCCAGCGTGCTCTACTTCATGTTGGGTGCAGATATAAAATTGACTAAAAACAGCCTGCATTGTCTAATGATGTCGCTAAGCCTCTGAGTGAAATGCTCATCCTTGAGTGGGTTCAGATCGAGCGAAAGCGTGTGTGTTAATTCGAGTCAGTGGTAATTTCAACCTGAAAGGTGTTGGTAAGTGACCGACGAAAATAGAATCTTGTTGATAGATGACAATGAATCATCGCGTCACGATCTTGAGACACTCTTCTCTTTCATTGGTGAAAACATAATTAGCGCTACTTCCAGTAACTGGCATTCCCTGGTTACTGATGCCGTCTCCGAATCCAGCGGTGTCTGTGTGGCCATCATCGGCGACTGTCAGAACATACGCTGGGAAGAACTGCTTAGCGATATTNACCAGTGGGAGGCAGGCACACCATTCGTTTTGCTTGGTGAGCGAGATATTCCAGAGCAACTTGAGATAGATATCGTAGCCGCGATAACTGCCACCTTGAGTTTCCCACTCAGTTACCAGCCTTTAATCGATGCCCTGCACAAGGCCAGAGTCTTCTACGAGCATTTCAATCGGCTGCGGGATGTGGATGGCGTGCGTGACTACAATATGTTTCGCAGCCTGATTGGGAACAGCGATTCTATTCACAAAATTCGACAAATGATGGGGCAGGTCGCCCATACGGAAGTCAGCGTATTAATCACCGGCGATTCAGGTACTGGTAAAGAGGTGGTGGCTCGAAATCTTCACCTGAATTCAGCGCGGGCAGACAAGCCATTTGTGCCTATTAACTGTGGCGCTATTCCACGAGAGTTGCTGGAAAGTGAGTTATTTGGTCATGAGAAAGGTGCCTTCACCGGAGCGATCTCCGAGCGTGTGGGTCGCTTTGAATTAGCCAATGGTGGCACGCTTTTCCTCGATGAAATTGGCGATATGCCACTTAACATGCAAGTAAAATTACTGCGCGTACTACAGGAGAAAAGTTTTGAAAGAGTAGGTGGGGTCAAGACTATACATACCGATGTACGGATATTTNCCGCCACGCATAAAGATCTGCGAGCTATGATTGATACGGGGGAATTTCGCCAGGATTTGTACTATCGAATTAATGTATTTCCAATTGAGATGCCCTCTCTGAATGAACGCACCGACGATATTCCGTTGTTGCTGAATGAATTAATTGCGGTGTTGGAAACTGAGAAGCGGGTATCCGTCAGATTTAATTCAGCTGCTATCGCTTCCCTTTGCAAGCACTCCTGGCCCGGGAACGTAAGAGAGTTGGCGAATCTGGTCGAGCGCATGGCAATTTTATTTCCCCATGGAATAGTGGGTATGAGTGATCTGCCCGAGAATTTCCGCCATGTCAATAAACCAGTTACGGCAGAAGCAACATCTGCCGATGATCCCGCAATGATTAGCTCAGTTGCCAGTTTAGGCGAGGAACGAGAAGCATTATTGCCATTAAATGGCCTGGATCTGAAAGAGTATCTGGCAAATCTGGAAAAGAACCTGATAGGGCAGGCGCTTGATGATTGCGGTGGTGTGGTAGCCCGTGCTGCTGATCGGCTGAATATCAGGCGTACCACCCTGGTGGAGAAAATTCGTAAGTACAGCCTGACCAGGAAACATGCCGATGTCGATCAGGCCGACACCGAGTCGAAAGAAGACCAGCAGTCAGATCAAACCGCTTCGGTGTAAGAAATCAGGGTAGTCCCTGCACCTGTCTTGAGCCTATGCTTGCGCGCTCCAGGTCCAGCTCTATGGTCAGGCCAGAGCTGGAAACTTGCTCCAGCCGCGCCAGAATAAAATCCCATTCTGTAGCCAGCCAAATCGACGTGCTGCGCTCGTCGTCTGCTGCCCGCACCCGTTCCAGCTTCACGCTCGATAGTGTGCCCAAACTGGTACTGAGCTGCTCGCGTCCTACTATTCGGTAAGTCTGTGCGGCAATTTCATCACCGTCGATTATTTCGAAATCAAACGTCGATTGTGAAGTCGAGGCAAGTTGTTGGCGCAACAGGAATTGATAGGAAAGCTTATCTATAACACCGGCTGATAGTTCTATCTGCCAGTTTTCGTCCCTGTCTGTGCTAAGGGCAATTCCAGTAGCCCAGTCGAAATTAACTGTATTGGAATCGCCACCGATGCCGGTCAACAAATAGCTGTAAGCGAGTGGCGTTAAAACCGACCCATCCCAATGGAATTGGCTTGCCTCTTCCAGTGTAGCTAAAACCACGCCGGATACTCCCGCCGTTAGTTCATTCTTCAATTCATAGCTGTCATTAGCGGTGAGAGTAAGACTCCTCCTGGCAGTTGCTGCGAATCCGTTAGCGCTGGCGTTGTATTGAGCAGAGTATTGAGCTGAGAATGAAAGTGGTTCCTGCGCGAGGAGATCGACGCCGGGTAAAATGAATAGCAGCAGGGATAAGCAGAGCAGCCAGCCATGCCGTCTCATGTGGATGAAATTTCCAATCCGGTTGCGGGCAGGACTGTGCCGTCCAGCAGCGCGTCATTGCCTTCCATCTTCAGTCTGTCCGCTGCGAACCAGGAAACCACCGTTGGATAAATACTATGCTCTTTTGCTGCTACACGTTTAGCCAGCGCTGTGGCGTCATCCGTCTCTAATACCGGCACTTTTTGCTGGGTGATAATTGGACCGCCGTCAAGTTCCTCCGTAACGAAGTGAGTCGACACACCATGGAATTTATCGCCGGCATCCAATACCCGTTGATGGGTGTTGGTTCCCGGGTACTTGGGTAATAGCGAAGGGTGGATATTGAGAATTCTGCCAGGATAATGTTGTACAAAAGTTGGGCTGAGAATGCGCATGAAACCGGCCAGCACGACCAGTCGCGGTTGGTATTTATCGATCTGCGCAATAATGGCGATATCAAACTCTTCCCGGGATTCGTAATCGAGGTGACTGACTACCGTAGTAGGAATATGGGCTTTTTGTGCCCGTTCCAGGCCGAACGCATTGGCTTTGTTGCTTATCACTCCGGTGATTTTGAAATTCGAAGCTGCGCTGGCATCGATTAATGCCTGTAAGTTAGTGCCATTACCTGAAATTAGAACTACAACGGGACACGGAGTCAATTCCATAGTTTTATCCGAGCGATTCACCTTGTAAAATTACGGAAGCGGTGTTGTCATCCTTTGCTTCGATGCTGCCTATATCAAATGCACCGCGATTGTGTTTGTTTAAAATCTCAATAGCTTGCTCGGCTTGTTCCGCCGCAATACACACCACCATGCCGATTCCACAATTGAATGTGCGAAACATTTCTTCTGTGGTGATATTGCCATTTTCCTGTATCCAGTTAAATACCGGTGGAGCAGTCCAGGAACTCGTGTCAATAACAGCCCTAGCATTATCGGGCAGCACTCTGGGCAGATTTTCCAGAATGCCGCCACCGGTAATATGAGCAATGGCATTCACCTCGACCTTTGCTATGACTTCCAGTATAGCCTTCACGTAGATTTCTGTGGGCTCCAGCAGAGTCTCTCCGAGCGTACTGTTACCGAACTCCTGTGACAGATCGGCACTGGCCAGTTCCAGTACTTTGCGAATCAGGGAATAGCCATTGGAATGAGTGCCGGATGAAGCCAGTCCTATCAGTCTGTCGCCAACGCTGACCCGGTGCTGATCTATAATGGCGGATTTTTCCACTACGCCGACCGAGAAGCCGGCCAGGTCATAATCCTCGCCCTGGTACATGCCAGGCATTTCCGCGGTTTCCCCCCCGATTAACGCGCAACCGGCTAACTCACAACCGGCTCCAATGCCTTCTACAACAGCGGATGCGTTTTCAATATCCAGCCCGCCGGTGGCATAGTAGTCGAGGAAAAACAGAGGTTCTGCGCCGCACACAATGAGATCGTTAACACACATAGCCACCAGGTCGATACCAATTGTGTTGTGTTTCCCCAGGGCCATCGCCAGCTTTAATTTTGTGCCGACACCATCCGTGGCTGCAACCAGGACAGGGTGTTGGTATTTACCGGGCAGCTCGCAGAGGGCGCCGAAGCCACCCAGTTCTGAAAGAACCTCGGGGCGATTAGTGCGTCTGGTGACGGTTTTTATTTTTTCGACCAGCGCATTACCCGCATCGATGTCGACACCGGCATCACGGTAACTCAATGAATTGCTATCTTCTGGCATGGTTTCAGGAGGCTCACTAGCAAACGTCATGGCTTTATATTCTCTGCATACAAAAGGGAATATCGATGGGCGTCAGCGCGGTGGTATTTTATCAAGCTTGGTTTAAGTAGTCAGCGGCTAATTGAAATAAAGCTCACCACGCGGGAGCTTGTTGCAAAGAACGGTCTTTAAATGCCTGCTTAGGCCCTCTCATGGCAGGTAGTGGCTAATTGCAGTATTATTCCGGGCTATGAAACTTGCAATTGAGTTAAAAAATTCAATCGCTCTCAGTCTGCTACTCGGATTGTCTGTCATTACCGGATTGAGTCAGGCTTTGCCGGTGAGTGGGCTCTATAACCATGAAGTCGCTGTCGGTAATGAAAGTGATTCTGAGCGCGATCGCGCTTTTAGTGAAGCACTCAGCGCAGTAATCGTGAAAGTTACCGGCGCCAGGCACTGGCTCGAAGAGCCGGTAATCGCGACGGCACTGCGCAATGCCCAAAACTATGTTGAAGGCTTCGATTACCGAACCGAGATCGTGGTAGCGGATTTGGAGGAAGTCAGCGATGATCAAGCTCAGCCCCAAACCGAGCCCCAGACTCAGCCTCAAACCCAGGTAACAGTTTCCACGGTCGAACAAAACTTCATCAACGTGATTTTTGCCAGCGATCTGGTCGATGATCTGCTCGCCAGTGCCAATGTGCCGGTTTGGGACAGCAATCGTCCCAGCGTGCTGGTATGGATGGTGTTGCAGAATGATCAGGGAGAGCGTGCTTTGCTTACAGAGGACATTAGCGCCGAAGTGCTAAGCACAATGCGGCAGTTCGCTGAAGAGCGCGGCTTGCCCATTATCTTTCCCGTGCTGGACTTCGAGGACCGCCGCAATTTGGATGCGGATACTGTCTGGACTCTGGATGAGGAGGCCATTTCCCTGGCCAGTGTGCGCTACGGAGCCGATAGTATTTTAGCCGGCAGACTGCATTTTACTACCAGTGGAGAACTGGTTGGTTTGTGGCAATTTATTTTCCAGGATGAAGTGGAAATTTTCGATGGCCTGGATACTGAACTCACTTCCTATCTGTTCCAGCCTCTGGACCGGATAACCAGCCAACTCGCCAATCATTTTGCCATTGTAAGAACCGATATTGGCACACAGCGGGTTCGCGTCCGGGTTGAAGGCATCAAGAATCTGACCGCTTACACGGCGTTACTCAGCTATGTGCAGAATTTGGGTCTGGTAGTAAGAGTGTCTACCGCTTTACTCGATGGTGAAAGTCTGGAACTGGAGTTGAGCCTGTCCGGTGATTCGGAGCAATTAAACGAACTGATTGCATTGGACAGGGATCTGCTTCCCCTGAGTAGCTCTCTGGCCGCGTCTCAATCCGTCTTGCACTATCGCTGGACACGATAGCGCTATGGCTCAGCATGTACCGCGTCAGTTAGCGCTTGGAGTTAGCCTGGATGATAACGCCAGGTTCGCGAACTTCTATACATCAGCCTCAAACCGACAACTGGTAAACTCCCTGGAAAGCTTGCTGCGAAACGAATCCGATGACTTTGTCTACCTGTGGGGGGCTGAATCTGCCGGTCGCACCCATCTTCTCCAGGCGCTCTGTCACGCATCGACTCTGAACGAATCGACAATATATCTGCCGCTGAAAGATAAAGCACAGTACTCGCCTGAAATACTACAGGGAATCGATTCGCTCGCTCTGATTTGCCTGGATGATCTGGAGTGCATTCTTGGTGAACGGGAATGGGAGCAGGAATTATTTTCTGCGTTTAATGCCATCAAGGAAAACAAGGCCTGCTTGGTTATTGCCGCCAGTTCAGCCCCACACCAGTTGCAGATTGAATTGCCTGATCTCAAGTCGAGGTTACATTCCGGCTTGACCTATCAGGTGCACAGGCTAAACGATGAAGACAAGCTGGCGGCACTGCAACTGCGTGCCGGCAATCGGGGCCTGGATATGCCGGAAGCTGTCGCCTCATATATTTTACAGCGCAGTGATCGCAGTTTGGCCTCACTCATGCAAATTCTTGACGAACTGGATTACCGTTCACTGGAAGAAAAACGCCGGTTAACCCTACCGCTGGTTAAAGACGTGATGGGTTGGTAATTCTTTGCTGGATACATACGCCAACTATTGGCTAGAAAGTAACTTGATAATGCGCTTTGAATTGGCGGATGAAGACTATCAGGGTGACAAATAGCGTGCAGCAAAGCAGGATCTCAACAACACCAAGCCCCCTGCGGGCCGGGTCGAAAACTACCAGTACAGCATGAATGAAATAGAGTAAAACCAGAAAACTTGCCCAACCATAGGTACGCAGCCGGTTTATATGCAGTCCTGGTAGGAACAACAGCAGGGGTAATACCTGTATCAGCCATATAAACAGTGTCGCCAGATTGAGATTTCCGGTGGCCATGACACTTGCGGCGAAGAAATAAATAATCAACCCATAATAGCTGGCAAGCAAAATTGTTTTGCTCCGCTTGATCGGAATAGGTAACTCCAGCGATTGATCTGCCATATTTTCTGCTGCAACTATTTCAGCTTTAATGCCAGTGTGGCGACGCGATTGCCCAGCGCGAGGCACAAGGAGGACTCTTCGTCGCTAATGGGATTGTTATTTGCCGCGCCGGCAACGTGGCTGGCTCCGTACGGGGTGCCGCCTGTTGTGGTGCTGTTCAGTCCGGCTTCTGAAAATGGGATGCCGCAATAGATCATGCCGTGATGCAACAGGGGAACCAGCATTGTGAGCAGCGTACTTTCCTGCCCGCCATGCAGCGTGGAAGTTGAAGTAAAGGCGGCCGCAGGTTTATCTATGAGTCCACCGGAGCTCCAGATACCGCCGCTGCCGTCTAGGAAGTATTTCAGTGCTGCCGCCATGTTGCCAAAGCGGGTGGGGCTGCCGAGGATTAAACCGACACAATTTCGCAGATCGTCTTCGCTGCAATAAACTGCTCCACTGTCCGGTATCTCTGGTTCCCGAGCTTTCGTATCGGGCGAGACAGCAGGTACTGTTCTGATTTTTGCTTCAATTCCTGTCTGCTGCTCAATACCACGTGCGATCAGCGTGGCCATCTTTGCGGTCGCACCGTATCGGCTGTAATAAAGCACCAACACATAAGGTAGGCTCATTGCTTAGTCTCCAATCAGCTCTAATACTTTTTCCGGTGGGCGACCGATTATAGCATCTTCACCGCACACGATTATGGGACGTTGCATAATCAGTTCACATTATCAATAAATCTTTCGCTGCCAAGTTCTTTTTCTATGACTTCATTCAGCCGGGCCTGAAACTCCTGTGCCCGGATTAAGTCCGGCGAGTGTTGTTTGTCAATGTTATCCAGCTCTTCTATGCGGTATTTTCTTAACGCCCGCCAGGTTGCAACCATTGTACAGTTGTCGATGGATTTGCTCGGCAGATAGCGTACGGGGTCTTCATTCGTTTGAATAAGCAGGCCAATTTTTTCCAACAGGCGCAGTGAGCCTTCGATCGCCACGGGGCTTAGTTTTAGCTCATCGGCTAACTCACTCTCTGTCATGGCTTCTTTGCCGTCATGAAAATGTCGTATAACCGAATTGGCCAATGCCAGGCTTAACTCTTCCTGTTGGTCAATGCCCAGCTTAAGTCGTTCTCTGCCGATCCTGATTTTTGCCGGATACTGATGATAGAAGGCAATGCTCGATCCCACCAGGGCGACCAGCCAAAGTACATACGCCATAAACATTACAGCAATGGCAGTTGCAAACGCCAGGTAGATCGATTCCCGCGCTGCCGATATAAAAAAGCCCTGGAACAGTGAGCCCATCAATTTCCAGATAATAGTTGTTACGAGTCCGCCGATGAAGGCAGAGGAAAATTGCACCTTGGTATTTGGCAGGAAGCTGTAGGCAAACGCGAAAGCCAGGGACATAAACAAAATTGGTGCCACAAAGGCAAAAATTTCCAGCACCATACTCCCGTAAGCCAGTTCAGTAAGAAAGCGCTGGAAGAAACTGGTATTTACCGAAGAAGTAATACTAATGGATAAAAAAAGTAGCAGAGGGCTGACAATAACTGCAAACAGATACTCTCTAATCCGGTTAGACCATGAGCGAGCCTGCTTCACCGCCCAGATATAGTTAAATGAAACTTCTATTTTTCTCATCATATCCAACACGACAAAGATCAGAAAACCCGTGCTGGTAATGCCAATGAGCTCCACCTGAATATTGTCCACGAAGCCCAGGATCTGATTGGTAACTTCGCTGCTGCGTTCCCCCAGGGGTTCGAGCAGGGTCAGCAAAGTAGGCTCCATTGCGTTGTGTACTCCGAGGCTCTTGAGTACCGAAAAGGTGAGGGCAAGCAATGGTACAAAGCCCAATACTGTCGTAAACACCAGGCTCATGGCGCGCAGGGATATCTGTCCCTGGGTTAAATCCCGCAGTACCCCAAACAAAATCTGCAGGCTACGTAGCAGGAAGCGTTTCCAAAAGGATTGTGTTGAGAGGGGCTGCTGCCAGAGAAAGGCAGACAACTCCTTGCGAATGGAGTTGCTATAGCGAGTCAGTTTTGTTGATTGAAGAGCCATAACGGAGCATACATCTGTGGTGAATTGAAGCTATTATACGGATTATCCGAAGTGAAAACAGAGGACACAGTGATGGACAAGAGATCGATATTACTTGCTGTGACACGCCGTAAATACGTCCATGTAGGCTTGGCGCCAGCATCTGACCACCATGGATGGTGGGAATGCCGAAAATGCAGGAGCATTTTTCGGCCCTGCTGGCGAAGCTTCCGCTCCGTGCTTACGCCCCTCGCCTACATCCGTGTAGGCGACAGTCACAACAAGTTATACGCAACTCCTGTCTTCTCGCAATGCGGGACATCGGTAGATGGAATTTCATATTTCTTGGACATAGATGCTGACTAAACTTTACCGCTGGTAACATCCAACCCACGTCTGCTACTGATGTGGGATGCCAACGGATAGGAATTCATGGCTCTTGGTTGAAATCATGGTGGAAGAGAGGGTTTGTATACAGGCTTCAGTTACCGGGCGCGTGCAGGGGGTGTTCTTTCGGGTCGAGACGCGGAATGCGGCGCTGGATATGGGGCTGAGCGGTTGGGTTAAGAACTTGCCTGACGGCAGCGTCTTGACTCAGCTATGTGGTCAGCCTGCACAGGTGGATGCCATGATGGGCTGGTTGAGTCACGGGCCTGCGCTTGCCAGGGTGGATGGAGTTGAACGAATTGAGGTTGAATGTATGGAACTTAGCGGATTCGACATTCTGCCTTAGTACCTCGACCAGGGTTAAGTTTCGGGTGCAGCGGGTCTCTCAGCGTTTAGATGCAAGGCGCTTT
>PBTO01000058.1 GCA_002726595.1 Gammaproteobacteria bacterium
ATGCTATTTTGCCCGGGCGGGGTTGGCCCAACAAAGTAATGGTGGAAATTGTCAGTTCATCCTGGGGCATGGGTGAACTGCAGTTACTCATACCACTCATGTGTTCAATCGTTGAACAGGGGAAGTGGATCCTGTGGATCTCACCTCCTTATCTACTCTATGCCCCGGCCCTGGTTCAAGCCGGTATCAATACCGAGCAGGTGCTAGTGCTTGATCTGGACACTTCCTGCAAAGATGCTCTGTGGAGTATGGAAAAAGCACTACAAACAGAAAGCTGTGGCCTGGTACTGGCCTGGCAGAACTGGTTGCCAGGCAAAGTGCTACGTCGTTTGCAACTGGCTGCAGAAACGGGAGACACCCTGGGCGTCCTCTTTCAACAGCATGTTAGTAAGTATTCACCCTCGCCATTATGCCTTGAGATAAGGAACTCTCTGCCGGAAGGGTCACAAAACCGAGCGAGAAGTCAGCATATCGAGGTAGGTGTTCTAAAAGCCCGCGGTAACTTCCGCCCCCTGTCCACCCACGTCAGTCTTCATCGGTAAGTTTGAACTCCGACAGCACTGGCTGGATGACTGAGAACGCCCTCTAAAGGAATATCCCTGTGGAAGAGCCCAGTAAAGAGCTTAAGAGCATAGCCAGAATCCCCCTGCCATCTGTGCACTCCGGCGCCAGGGGACAAGTCGTTAAACTGCCATCCGTTGATTCCTCCAACGATTCTGCACCGACAGCTGCAGGCAGTGACAGAAAAAAACTGCGGTGCCTCTGGTATGCGCTCTACTTTCCCCAGTTGGCCGAACTGGATGCGGCACAGCAGAAGAAATACCTGCTTGAGTTAGCGGCCCTGGCTCAGACCGTCAGTTCTACAATCAGTTTCCATCCCCTGGCCCTGATTTTCGAGATACGCAGTAGCCTGAGATATTTCGGTGGCATTGATGTTATTCATAGCAAACTGGAAAAGCTGATTTCTGAACAGTTGAATGCCTGGCGGTTGCCCGGGTCTTTCTCTTATTCAGTCAGTCCCACCATCAGCGGCAGCCTGTTACTGGCCAGGTCCGGACACAATGTTCTGGTCTACCAAAAAGACAAGCTGCGCTCAGCGCTGGGCCGATTACCAACCGAAGTGCTGCAGCTAAGTAAGGAAGAAAGCCGGCGCCTGGATAATATGGGCGTTCGCTGTTTAAGAGATATCTGGCGCCTGCCTGCCAGTGGTTTGCGCAAGCGCTTTGGTAGTGACCTTATCAACCGACTGAACAAGGCCATTGGTAAAGCGCCGGAGCCAACCCGAAACTACCAACCACCACCGGCTTTTGTCACCAGCTATGATCTGCCCTATGAAATAGAGAATCTAACGCGCCTGTTACCCCTAATTGATGAATTTATGGCCCAGCTTTGTGATTTCCTCCGTCGCCATGATCTCAGCACCAGCCATCTGGTGGTCTCCCTGTTACACGAAAAACGAAGCAGCACCCGGATTAACCTGGGGCTTCGTCAGCCAAGCCGTTCCCAGAAACATCTGATGTTATTACTTGAAACCCATTTCACCAATCTGGCAATTCCGGCACCAGTGACGGCAATAAAAATTGTAGTGCAGAAGTTCGACTCCTTCTTTAGCCAGAGCGGTGAACTGCTGAGCGAAGGCAAACCCCACCCGATTCACTACAGCGACAACAAGCTCAACCAGTTTATGGAACAGCTCCAGGCCAGATTGGGCGAACACCATATCAAAAGTATTAATAATATTGCAGTGCATTGCCCTGAACATGCGAGTACGCAACTGGATTACACAGAGCAGAATACCCGGGCAGCAACTCAGCAGGCAGCACAAAATCCACGGCCATTGTGGTTACTGGCAACACCTCAGAAGCTCGCAGTTAGGCACGGCAGGCTTTACCGCCATCAGCCCATCACCCTGCTCAGCGGCCCGGAGCGCATCGAAACCTACTGGTGGTCCGGTACCGATGTGCAACGAAATTACTATGTCGCCACGGAAAGCAATGGTTCCCGTTTGTGGGTCTATCGGGAGAGAACTGAAGCACAAGCCTGGTATCTGCACGGGCTGTTTGCCTGAACGAGATCGAAGCCGCTCGAGGGGGTCAGAGCCCTTGATCTATCCGTTAAGTTGATTTGTTCTATGACGTGCAGGATCAAGGGTTCCGACCCCGAACTGTGGGTGCTGTAGGTTAGGTAAAATCCCGCGATGACAAACACATGGACCCAAGCCAGTGAGTGAGGTCGACCAGTTCACTGGCAATTAGATGGATAACACCCTCACTAACCTGCACATGTCCGACAATTCCCAATAACACTGCCCGTCTGACGATAGGCCGGTATTTTTCACCGAGGCCTGGCCACACAACCACATTCACAAAGCCACTTTCATCTTCCAGGGTTATAAAGGTAACTCCAGCAGCTGTCATGGGACGCTGACAGCAGGTGACTATGCCCGTAACCTTGGCAAAACCCTCGTTTTCTATATTGCCTAACTCATCGGCACGTGATACCTGATAGTTATTCAGATGCTCCCGTAGCAATGCCACCGGATGTCGCCTCAGGGTGAAACTGGTCGCTGCATAGTCGTCAACAATATTCTGACTCTCGGTAGCTACTGGCAAAAGTACATCGATACCGAAGTCACTGGCGGCGAAATCGAATAGATTGCTGCCAGATGGATTCTCAACACCTAACGCTCGCCAGAATGCCCGATGCCGATCACCGCTCAGTTCACGCAAGGCATCGGCTGCTGCCAGTGACTCGAGATCCTTCCTATTAATGCCACTACGGAAGACCAGATCCTGTACCGTGGCAAATGCCTTCTCCTGGCGTGCTTCGCTGACCCCAATTGCACCCGTCTGGGATAATCCCTTTACCTGATTGAAACCTATGCGCAGAGTTGGCTTGCACGAATCGCCAGACTCCAGAGTGCAATCATATGAGCTGACACCGACGTCCACCGGCAGCACTTTTACACCGTGGCGCTGGGCATCCTTGATCAACTGGGCCGGCGCATAAAACCCCATGGGTTGGCTATTGAGCAAGGCACAGCAAAATGCGGCAGGATGATAATATTTCAACCAGGAAGACACATAGGCGATTAAGGCAAAACTGGCCGAGTGGGATTCGGGAAAGCCGTAATCACTAAAGCCCTTGATCTGCCGGAAAAGCCGTTCGGCAAATTCAAGCTCGTAGCCGCGCTCCAGCATGCCCTTAACCAGTTTGTCCCGATACGGTTCGAGTCCACCCTTACGCTTCCAGGCCGCCATGGCACGACGTAATTGATCCGCCTCACCACCGCTGAACCCGGCCGCCACCATAGCCAGTTGCATCACCTGCTCCTGGAAAATTGGCACACCCAGGGTACGTTCCAGGACATCTTTAACCACATCACTTGGATAACTTACCGGCTCTTTGCCACTGCGCCGTGACAGGTAAGGGTGCACCATGTCGCCCTGAATAGGACCGGGCCGCACAATGGCGATCTGGATTACCAGATCGTAATAATTCCTTGGTTTCAGTCGTGGCAGCATACTCATCTGGGCACGGGATTCGATCTGAAATACACCGACCGTATCTGCCTCCCCCATCATGTCATACACCCGGGGATCTTCGGCAGGGATTTTCTGGATAGTTAATGGTTCATCGCTGTAATTGCTTACCAGGTCCAGACACTTGCTTACTGCGGTAAGCATACCCAAAGCCAGCACATCGATCTTCAGGAGCCCCAGTGATTCCAGATCATCTTTTTCCCACTGGATGACAGTGCGATCTGCCATCGCGGCATTTTCAATCGGCACCAGATGGGAAAGCATTCCCTGACTGATAATGAAGCCACCAACGTGCTGGGACAGGTGCCTTGGGAAGCCGATTAGCGACTGGGACAGGTGTATTAGTTGGTTAATGTCAGGGTCAGCATAATCAATACCCGAGTCGGATAGTTGTTCTTTCAGATCCGATCCCCACCAGTAAATTGACTTGGCCAGATGATCGAGCAATTCATCATCCAGACCCAGGGTCTTGCCAACGTCTCTAATGACACTGCGTGGTCGATAAGTAATTACAGTAGCGGCAATGGCGGCGCGATGGCGTCCGTATTTCCGGTAAATATACTGGATAACCTCCTCGCGCCGGGCATTCTCAAAATCCACATCAATATCCGGTGGCTCATTGCGTTCCCTGGAGATAAACCGCTCGAACAGCACTTCGATTCGGGCCGGGTCCACCTCCGTGATACCCAGGCAATAGCACACGGCAGAATTCGCTGCCGAGCCTCGTCCCTGACAAAGAATATGCTGACTACGAGCGAAAGCCACCATGTCATGAACCGTGAGGAAGTAGTGCTCGTAACCCAGTTCTTTGATCAGGGCCAGCTCGTGCTCAATGATGTTCCGTACTTTAGGTACTGCCCCTTCGGGCCAGCGCCGCCGTATTCCCGCTTCAGTTAATTCTCGCAACCAACCATGGGGAGTGTAGCCGGTGGGCACCAGTTCTTTGGGATACTCATACCGAAGCTCGTCCAGTGAAAAGTTACACTGCTCGGCGATAACGACAGTTTGCCCAAGCAAATCAGGATTAAAAAACTTGCTCAGTTGTTCAATTTTTCGCAAATGGCGTTGGCCGTTAATTTCTCCGTCGAATCCCAGGTTACAAATTTTCTTACCCAGCCGAATAGCCGTTACCGTATCCTGCAAAATCCTCCTTTCGGGTGAGTGCATATAGACTCCACCTGCTGCACAGAGAGGGATACCGAACTGTTTCCCCAGGTCGTGTAACCGGCCCAGCTTCAAACGATCGTCTCCGCCTAATAGAAGCTCTGCGGCTATCCACAACCTTTTCTGAAACAGCCGCAGTGCCCACACCAACTGGGACGCAATCACTTCGGAGGATTGATCCGGGCCGGGGATCCATAACACCACACAGTCACCGGGCAAATTCGTCTCGATCAGGGAACGGCTAATACAATAGCTGCCTTTTTTCGATTCTCGTCTGGCACAGGTAATGAGATGACTTAACTCACCATAGCCTTTGCGGCCACATGCCAGCAGCACCAGATGACAATGAGTTTTCGAACCACAAGCCTCTTCGTGAAAAATAAATTCTGCACCAATAATCAGTTTGATACCCAACTTCCTGGCGGCCACATGGGCCCGCACCACCCCGGACAGGGAGCATTCATCGGTAATGGCAAGCGCGTGGTAACCGAGAGCGTCTGCCCTTTCCACCAACTCTTCCGGAAACGATGCGCCGCGCAAAAAGGTGAAATTTGAAATGCAATGCAGCTCCGCATAGGGAGCTACAGGGAGAAGTGGGCCAGCCTCGGAAGCACTCAGAGAACGGTGCCCGGGGTTTTCAGGGGTTTCTTGTGGCATGGTAACATCAAACTGATACTGTATATATATACAGTATTTAGAATTAAGCCAGATGTCAATGCTAAATGAAAGAAGTGCCGGGTTTATCCCAGGTTTAAGATCTTTATATTTTGTTTAAGGGATAAAAAAGGCTCCCGCAGGAGCCTTTTTTACCTGTTGTTAAACCGTCTTTCTAGAAGGTCATGCCGATGGTGAAAACAATTGCTTCACTTTCATCAGGACTGCCGTTGGAGGAAAACTCACCATTAACTCCGGCAAACTCATCGCTGCTGAAAATTGCCGCCACACCCACATCAAAATCAGCAACGGTAGTGCCGTAGCCAAATTCCAGATGCTCGCCATCGAGTTCATCGCTAAAGGTGCCAAATTTGCCATAAAAGCCACTACCGAAATCCAGTGTCAGGGCAAAGTAATCATAATCCAGGTCAGGGCCGCTAAAATTATCATATTCACCTACCGAGTATTCCACACTGGCAATGCCATAGCCCAAATTGAGATTAACTTCCTCATAGGTATCGTCAAATTCACCGCTGTAGTAGTAGCCAGTAAAACCGACTCCTATGCTGAAGCCTCCCTCCAGTTCAATGCCATAGCCCAAATAGCCATCGACCTCGGTTCCATCACCTACATCGACAGCCCAGCTACCTGCATAAAACCCTCCTTCCTCATAATCAATCCCAGCACTGCCAGCAGAATCCTTCTGCAATGCTCCCCGATAGTAATACTCAGAAGCCCAACCGATATTGTAGGAAACCTCAGCTGAGGCGGTGGATGAAATTACCACGCCCGACGCTAATACGAGGCCTGCGGTTAGTTGAGTTAGTTTGTTCATGTTTTCCTCCAAAAATAGAATTTTGATAATGCAATATCAATTTGTAAGTGAAATAAGCCACTTCCTGATCATAGTTTTGCAAAGATTGAGCCAATGTCTGCAATGCCCCATAATCACTAGCCTGTAGGGGAAAACCTCAAGAAAAAAGAGTTTGCTGCGCTACATAAAGGTGCATTTACATGGAGAGATTCTGATCATGCACCATAATGGGGCCACTTATTGAGCCGGTGTGGGATGCCCCGAAGAATGGTCAAACTTCGAAGCGTTCATAAGCCTGACTGAGGACCCAGGTTATCAGGCCATTTGCCATTTACGCACAGAGGCCATCGATGATTCCTTATTAATCAGGTTCGATAAATTGTAGCCACATCACTCAACCCAACACGGATATTAATCCACTGACCATAAGCGGGAAATTAATTGCAGACAGTCCGGGCTACTTTAACTCATAATATCCGGCCCGCAAGCCACCATTGCATATAAATGATTAGACATGGGAAATTACTGAAATGAGTATTAAATACTACACGAAGCTGCTTTTGCCGACACTGGCCACAATTCTTTTAGCGTTGAGTTTTTCAGCAACTGCTGACGACGCCTGGCCCAGTCAGGCAGCGGGAGCCCAGGCGGCCGGGTTTACTGAGCAGGGCATTAACAGGCTCGATGTAGCCATGGAAAAAATAGTAAATGACAACGATGTCGCTGGCATGGTCTGGCTACTCGCCAAGGATGGAGAAGTGGCTACCTTCGATACGGAGGGTTACAACTCCCTGGAAACGCAAACAGCTATGGAAATGGACTCTTTGTTTCGAATCTACTCCATGACCAAGCCTGTGACTGGCGTAGCCCTGATGATTCTCCATGAACGAGGCCTCTGGAAATTCGATGATCCGATAAGCAAGTACGTTCCAGAGCTGGCTGACCTCCGGGTGATGACGTCATACGATGACGAGTGTAATGCCACCACAGTGCCAATGAACAGAGAGCCCACCATGCGTGAGCTACTCAATCACTCGGCAGGCTTCGGTTATGGTCTGAGTGGTGATGACCCGGTAAACAATGCCTTTCGTGAGACCGAAGTCCTGGCCTCTGCCGATCTGGATCAACTGATTGACAGGGTAAAAGAGATCCCGCTTCTGTTTCAGCCTGGTGAGCAATGGTCTTACTCTGTCGCTGTCGACATTCAGGGTTATATCGTACAGCAGATCTCGGGAAGGAAATTTGGCGATTTCTTACAGGATGAAATTTTTCAACCGCTGGCAATGGGCGATACCGGATTTCTCGTGAAGGAAGAAGACCGTGAACGATTTGCCCAGGTCCACTACTGGGACGAGGAACGTAATAGACTGGTGCAACAAGCGCCACGCACCGATCGCTACGGCTACTTCAATGCTGACCGCATCGAATCTGGCGGTAGTGGACTGGTTTCTTCAACCCACGACTATGCACGTTTTCTGCAGATGCTGCCCAATGAAGGCGAACTGGATGGTCAACGCATTATTACTCCCGAGTCAGTTCGCATCATGCGTACCAACAGCCTGCGCGATGAGCTGAATTTGCGCGGGACAGCTACGCGACCAGGACAGCCGGGTCTGGGTTTTGGCGTAGATTTCGCCGTCATCTACGATCCAGTCGCTGCCCAGTCACCGCAGGGTGCCGGAACCTACTACTGGAGTGGTGCGGCAGGAACCTGGTTCTGGGTGGACCCAACTCAGGATATGTTTCTAATTGGCATGATCCAGGCGCGAGGCCCCAGACGACCGGGTACAGCCAATATGCGTAATGTTGCCCGCGACATTATCTACGATAGCCTGGCAGACTAACTACTAACACAGAGTCTCGATTGCTGTAGAACGTTTGCTGCAATCGAGTTCCTTCTGTTAAGGCAGCGGTATTTCCAAATCCTGCGGCACGGCATATCCGCGCTGAACGGCGGGTCGCGCAGCAAGCTCTAGATACCAGCGCTTTAAATTCGGATACTCATTCAAGTCCATCTGTTGGTATTCAAAGCGTGAAATCCAGGGCCACGTGGCAATATCGGCGATGCAATATTCCTTTACCAGATATTCCCGGTTTTGCAATCGGTCATCCAAAACCTGGTAAAGGCGATGATTCTCTTTGCCGTAGCGTTTTTCGGCGTACTCAGATACACCAGGATTGAATTTTACGAAGTGGTGAGTTTGACCCAGCATCGGACCCACACCTCCCATCTGAAACATCAGCCACTCCAATTCCTGCCAGTGTTGTTCTCCTTCTTCGCAAAAAAGCTGATCTACCTTGCGGGCTAGGTACATAAGTATTGCACCTGACTCCATTAGGGAGATGCCGGTGCTGTGATCGACGATGGCCGGAATTTTCTGGTTAGGGCTTATGCGAGCGAATTTTTCACTGCGCTGCTCTCCTGCCGTGATGTCTACTGATATCACATTGTAAGGAAGCGAAATTTCTTCCAGCATAATTGATACCTTGCGCCCGTTGGGTGTGCTCCAGGTATAAAGATCAATTGACGCATCGGCTACAATTCCAGTCATACTTAACTATTCTCACTTGCCGCTGTTGCTGATAGCCTCGAAATCGATATCTTTACCTAAATCAATTTTTTCGTGACTCGCGTTCATCGGGTATTTCAATCCCGTAGCACAATTAAACAACATGACACTCTCATTGGATTTAATTCGCCCGGATTCCAGTTCCTGAATTAGTGCAGCCAAGGTGGCAGCACCCTCCGGGCACATTAGTATTCCTTCTTCCGTGGCACACTCTTTATGCGTCTGCATTATCGCATTGTCACTGACAGCTACAGCAAATCCATCGCTCTCTCTCACTGCATCCAGAATTAAAAAATCGCCCACAGCGGCTGGCACCC
Source organism: Gammaproteobacteria bacterium (assembly GCA_002726595.1). Classification (GTDB taxonomy): domain Bacteria; phylum Pseudomonadota; class Gammaproteobacteria; order Pseudomonadales; family Pseudohongiellaceae; genus UBA9145. The sequence continues at coordinate 9,062 of PBTO01000058.1, forward strand.
GAATGCCCGATGCGATGGTACTAGCATCGACCCAGGGCGCGGCATGGCGAGTTCCTTCTTCAAACGCTTTGACGATTGGAGCGCAGCCCTCGGCCTGTACTGCTATCATGCGCGGGCGTTTGGAACCTATCCAGCCGATTTCTTCCAACTCTGCGAATGCCTTCCACATTCCGATCAGACCCGTGCCACCACCGGTTGGGTACATGATGACATCAGGTACTGTCCAGCCAAGCTGCTCCGCCAATTCCAGACCCATGGTTTTCTTACCCTCGATCCGATAGGGCTCTTTTAGTGTGGAGGCATCGAACCATTGCATGATCTCCTTGCCTTCTCCCACGATTCGGCCACAGTCATTGATATACCCATTAGCCAAAAAAGTGTGAGCACCCTGAAAGGCTATTTCTTCTATATTTACCTTCGGTGTATCTTCCGGGCAGAACACAAATGTTTCGATATCAGCGGCAGAGCAATACGCTGCCAATGCGGCGCCGGCATTCCCATTGGTGGGCATTGCCATGCGGGTAATACCCAGCTCTTTCGCCATTGCAACTGCCAGCGCCAGACCCCTGGCTTTAAATGAACCTGTTGGCAGGCGCCCTTCGTCCTTGATTAGAATTTCTCCACAGTTGTATTTTTTTCGCAGTTTATTTGCCGGTAAGATAGGAGTCATCAGTTCGCCCAGGCGAACCACATTTTCTGATTTGCGAATGGGTAGAAATTCCCTGTAACGCCAAAATTCAGGAGCTCTGTTTCTAATTTCTTCCTTACTAACGGATCGGGCAAGCGCTTGCAGATCATATCTGACCAGCAAAGGCTTGCCAGCATCTGACAATCCGTGCAGTTGATCAGCGGGGTATTCTTTACCGGTGTAGCTGCACTCGAGATGGCTTACAAAAGTCGGAATTTCTGTCACGTGGCAAAACCTTTTATTTATAATCTAAACATACGTTCAATAATGCCATCATTTAGAAAAGCATGGTAGAGCGCAGCACCAGTATGTACTGCTATCACCGCCAATAATAACCAGCATGTCCACATATGAATATCAGAAAACAGGATATTCAGCGCTTCGTTTTCTTCACTCCAGGCTGGAAGATCGATGAGCCACCAGAAACTGGTGTCCCAGCCACTGTAAGAGGATGACATATAACCACTTAGACAAGTCAGAACTATCAGTAGATAGAGCACAAAATGATCGAGTAATGCAAGCTTTTGAACCCAGCCCGGTTGCTTAAGCACTTTTTCATTTTTAGCATTCACACTGCCGGTAAATAATATAACCAGCAATACTAACAAACTGATGCCAATATTCTTGTGCAACTGAAATGGCAAGACCCGATAGGTGAATTCATCAGAGGGAAGCGGTAGAGCCAACATCCACCAACTGGAAGCGAAGAGAAATAGTATCGAAACTGCCAGCAGCCAATGTAATAGTATTGTTGTTTTGTCAGGCGAATTTCCCTGCATCAAATCTATCCACTTTGTAGGGACCTCGGAAATGCTCAGTCCCCTTGATCAGTTGGTCTTTTCCTAAAATGTACTATTCCAGTTCGTTGCCTGAGCCTCTATCGGCAAATGACCTGGTCACCATACAAAGATGAATAAAAAACCACAATAGAATATTCCAAAGATAGCGAGCTCTTAACAGCGGTCCAGTATTCATCATCGCGAAGAAACCAATCAAGTCTATCAGCAGTAGTAGACCGAAACAGTAAATTGCCGATTGGGTAGCCCAGCGCCTGTGTCCTGCCAGACCCAACCCGACAACAATAGAAACAATTGCAAGCAGGGCCCCCGCCACTGAGGTTGGAATCATCAAGCCCCTGACCCACTCTGGTCTTGAAGCGAGGACAATTTGTACATTTGCCACCATCAGCTCGCACTCGCGCTGAGACAAATTTTCTTCTTCCAGTTCGTCAGCGCGGCAGGCTGCCGAAATACCTTGGTCGGCAGCTGAGCCTGGTTCCACAACCAGCAGTCCCATCAACTCATTTGATTGTGATGCAGCAAAAAGCAATCCAAACAGCACCACAATAACGCCGGCCCAGTTGATGCCCGAATTATTATCGCCCTGACTCTCCGTCGTTAATCCACTACTCAATAAATTTACTCCAAGATCAATTTTGCTTACCGGCCTCAGTGCTGTTGACGCACTGCCCAGCGGGGCTCATATTACAACCATCTGCCAGCAAATATAAGAGCGGTGTTTCTCCCAATTCTGTAAACCATTTCGGTATTCGATAAATCAGGTATACTCGCCATTCAGATAATTTTTCGTGATAAATGGAGGCGGAAATGTCTACCTGTTTAAAGATTCTGGCAGGCTCTGCTGTGGTATTGCTTGTGGGCTGTGGGGCCGAAGAGCAAGCTGAAAATATTGTAGTGCAGCCCGGCAGCATCGCAGTAGCCGATACCCAAACGCTTACCCAGCCTGAGCTTGGTAGCTTCGGCATCGACCTCAGTAATCAGGATGCCGGCACCCGACCCGGTGACAATTTCTTCCGTTATACCAGCGGCGGCTGGTTGGATACATTTGAGATTCCTGCCAGCAGAAGTACCTATGGCGCCTTCACCGTACTGCGTGACCGCTCTGATGATCGGGTGCGGACAATCGTCGACGACCTGGCGGCGATTGAGCCGGCACAGGGATCGATGGAACAAAAAATCAGTGATTACTATCTCAGCTATATGGATACAGCGCGAATAAACAGCACCGGAATCAGTCCACTTCGCCCCGGCCTGGCCAGACTGGCAGATATCAACTCGATAGCCGAATTGACAGCAGCGTTTGGCCGCTCCCGGATCGAAACAACCGCCAGCCCATTTAGATTTGGTATTGGCGCCGATCGGGTCGACCCTGACTCCCATCAACTCAGTCTCTCTGTCGGCGGCATTGGGTTGCCCGACCGTGATTACTATTTACTGGATACTGATCGATTCGTGGCAATTCGGGAAGCGTATGTAGCACACATTGAGCGTATGCTGGATTTTGCCAATATCGAGGATAGCGCGACCAGGGCCGAAGCCATACTAGCACTCGAAACAAGTATTGCTGAACACCTGTGGCCCCGGTCACAGCGCCGCAATCGAGATCTCACCTACAATCCCATGAGCTATGTAGAATTTACAAGCGCTTACCCGGGATTTGATTGGGATGCCTACTTCAGTGCCGCAGGAATTGAGCAACTGGATGATCTCAACGTTTCCTTTCCAAGTGCCATGTCGCCCATTATTCAGCTGGTAACCGATATTCCCTTGCAGGACTGGAAGAGTTATATGACTTATCGGCTCATCTCCAGCAATGCCAGTGTACTACCAGAGGAAATAGACAATGAGAATTTTGATTTCTATTCAACGGTAGTGAATGGAGTTCCGCAACAACGCGAACGCTGGGAGCGTGGAGTGGGAAGAGTGGGATCTCTCAACAGCCTGGGAGAAGCTGTAGGCCAGGTCTATGTAGACAGGCATTTTCCGGAATCGGCAAAACGACAAATGGAAGACCTGGTGGAAAACCTCAGGGCGGCACTGGCTGAAAGTATTGCTGGATTGGAATGGATGGGGGCCGAAACCAAACTGGAGGCGAATCTCAAGCTAAACTCATTCAGGCCCAAAATAGCTTATCCGGATGAATGGACGGATTTGTCTGCAATCGAAATTAACGAGGACGATTTATTTGCCAATGCCCAAAGCGTTCGGGAGTTCAATTACCTGGATAGTCTGAGTCGCTTAAGCAAGCCAACTAATCGGGAAGAATGGGGTATGACGCCGCAAACGGTTAACGCTTATTACAACTCTTCTTTTAATGAAATAGTTTTCCCGGCGGCCATTTTGCAACCCCCGTTTTTCGATCCCGCCGCAGATTTGGCTGTCAATTATGGCGGCATCGGTGCAGTCATAGGTCATGAGATGGGACACGGTTTTGATGATCAGGGATCCAAGGTCGATTCCAGGGGAGTACAACGTAACTGGTGGACAGATGAAGACCGGGCAAACTTTGATGAGTTAACCACTGCGCTGGCGGCGCAGTACGATCAATTCGAGCCGGTAGCAGGGCAATTCGTTGATGGAAACTTCACGCTGGGAGAAAATATCGGTGATGTGGGGGGGCTGTCACTGGCTTACCGCGCATACAAGATGGCTTTAAATGGGGAAGAAGCAGCTGTTATCGATGGACTCACGGGCGATCAGCGATTTTTCCTCTCCTGGGCACAGGTATGGCAGGCAAAGATTCGTGAAGATGCTTTGGTATCCAGACTCAAATCAGATCCCCATTCGCCAGCGGAGTTCCGGGTAAATGGCGTGGTAAGAAATTTCGATGAATGGTACGAAGCCTTCGGCGTGCAACCGGATGATGAAATGTACTTACCACCTGCTGAGCGCATTAGAATCTGGTAACACAGACTCCCCGCGGGAGGCGGGCGATATTGGCATTGTTCGACCCGGTGATTCGATTATTCACACAGTAGTGGGAAATGCACCCGCTGTGGTACTAGTTACCTGGTGGCAGTGCGGCACCTTTTCACCAGCCCTGACCGATAACCGGTGGTCAAATTCGCTAAATTTTGTCATATTGGTCACTAAACCACTAGGCTCCAAGTCTTAGTTATTGATTTTCCTGCATTTTATTTCTGGCACGGTATTAGCTTATACATATGGACATGTATAAGAAATACCGGAGTCAGTAATGAAATTACTTGCCAATTTACTCCTCATCGGATTGTGTATCCTCGCCCTGCTGGCGGTCTTACCCCTGATTTCGTTCGGATTCGCTATATTCTGTGGCTTAATAGCCCTTGCTGTCTGGCTGCTGCCTGTCTGGATTATCGCCACCTCCGACGAGACCACCGGTTTTGAAAAAATCGCCTGGATTCTGGCCATGGTCTTTCTGTCATGGTTTGCCTGGGTATTCTATTTCTTCCTCGCTCCGCTAAAACCCAAACAGCAGTATTACTACTAGCAGGCCGTTGAAAAGCTTTCAGATGGCGCAATACCGCGTTAAAATCTGGCTCAAAATGCTCATTTACTACGTTTTTTCGCCAGATTTTGCCTTGTCTCGCACCATCTGAAAGCTTTTCAACGGCCTGCTAGGGAGGCTCTACTTGAGTTTGGCAATTCAGGTATCATAAAGTGTCTTTGTTGCAGGAGGCATCAATGTCGATTATTGAAGTTAAAAATCTGGCAAAAAAATATCCGCTGCCGGATGATAGCTCCAAAACTTTTTATGCAGTGGCGGGGATTTCTTTCAGTATAGAAGCGGGAGAAATCTATGGCATTCTCGGTCCCAACGGCGCAGGAAAAACCACTACGCTAGAAATGCTTGAGGGATTGATTGACATCGATGAAGGATCAGCATTTATCGATGGCATCGATGTGGGATCCAATCCATTCGAGGTTAAGGAAATAATCGGTGTTCAACTCCAGTCAAACGAATACTTTGACAATCTATCTTTAATCGAATTGCTCACGCTCTTCGCTACACTCTACGATCGATCCATCGACGCTATCAATTTACTGGAAAAAGTCCAGCTGGTAGAAAAAGCGCAGGCCAAGCCTGCCAATTTATCGGGTGGGCAGAAACAAAGATTTTCGATTGCCTGTGCTCTGGCAAATAATCCCAAGGTGCTTTTTCTGGACGAGCCAACTACCGGACTCGATCCACAGGCAAAACGCAATTTATGGGATCTGGTTTTGCAACTTAACAGTAACGGAATGACTGTCGTGCTGACCACGCACAATATGGAAGAGGCAGAATCACTTTGTCAACGAATCGCAATCATGGATCACGGCAATGTGGTTGCAGAAGACACCCCACAGAATTTGATACTTACTCATGCACCTGAACCTCCAATGGCACCACTACATGGAAATATTGAAGATGTATTTCTCGCACTTACCGGTCATGGCTTGAGAGATTGATTATGCCCACGAAAACCCAGTTACATCTTGCCAAGGTCTTCCTGAAAATATTTCTAAGAGACAGACAATCGATTTTCTTCAGTCTGTTTTTCCCGGTCATATTCATGTCAGTATTTAGCTTCGCGAATAATGGTAGTCAGGATCCAATTACTATTGGTGTAGTGGACAACTCAAGCAATACACTTTCTCAAGGGTTTATTGAATCCTTAAATGCTAATCCAGTTTTTGATGTAAGCCTGGATAACGAGACAGCTTTACGCTCCCGACTAATCGAAGGAGACATGACCCTGGTACTGATATTACCTGATGAATTTGTGGAGCAGGCAGGAGGAACTGAACTCAATCTCATTGTAGATGCCGCACAAGTACAGCAATTAGGTTTGATAGTGCCGCTATTAGAGCAAACACTCATCTCGATAGAACGGGAGTTCAGAAATATAGAGCCGATGTTTTCGCTCGCCATCGAAGACGTCGAGGCAAGATCCCAACGCTATCTGGATTTCCTGCTGCCCGGGTTGTTAGCATTTACCCTGATGCAACTGAGTATCGCCGGTAGTGGTTTTAATATTGAGGAGTACCGGCGCAAAGGGATCTTGAAACGCCTGTTTGTAACGCCGATAAAACCGAAGGATTTTATTACTTCCATTGTCATCGCAAGATTGGTTATTTGTCTGATTCAGATGTCCGTTTTAATGGCAATTGCCGTGTTTTTTCTGGAAGTTTCCATTGTGGGAAATTTTATTTCTTTGTACCTGTTAATAATCCTCGGTACTGTAATTTTTCTGTGCCTTGGTTTCTGTCTGGGCAGCATAGCCAAAACTCAACAAGCGGTAATGGCAGTGGGTAACATTGTGATTTTCCCGCAGATATTTTTATCCGGCGTGTTCTATCCTATTGAATCCATGCCGGCACTTATTCAGCCCATTGCCAGAGTTCTGCCTCTCAGCTTCATCGCTACCGGTTTGCGCGAAATCGCTAACAGTGGCGCAACTCTGCTTGAAATCATTCCGAGTCTGATCGGTATCGCCGTGTGGTTCGTGATAGGTTTTCTGCTTGCTACGCGCTTATTTGTCTGGAAGGAGGTTGCGAATTAGGGGCCCCTTTCACTTTACTATCACTACTCTTCCCAATGCCTGATTTGATATTCAATCAGGCTACCTGTGACTGCTGTACCTAATATCAATCCTACCGGCACTCCAGCGAAATGACTTGCAAGAACAAATGCAACCAGGATAAGTGTACTAGTCATAGACCTTCAACGGAAAATAATGCGTCGTGATTCGTTCATAGCAAGTCACGTAGAAGCCGAGCAATCCAAAACAGACTAGCCCAAGCGCGCCTAAATCAAAATGGAATAGCAAAAGTTCCAATGCCACCAATCCAATCGAAACCGAGCCGGCAACAAGTAAATTGACCTCAACGCGTCTATGACAATTGGGACAAACCGAATCACGGGGAATATCAGTACACTTAACCTGGCCGACATTGCAATTTGGACATGTTCTGCTCATATTCCAACTCCCTTTAGAATTAGCCTAGTACCTCGAAATATTCCCCGGCTGCAATTGTCCCTACCACGTAGGCAGCTCTGTTAAGTAGGTACCCGCCAAGAGTTCTCACTCCGAATGATTCGGCAACAGTAATTGCAAGCCCTATTACCGGCAAAACACCTCCGCTGACCTCTTTAACTTCTTTACTATTAAGCTCTCTCATATCAAATTCCTTTTGTGTGATTCTACTTTTCTGAAAAAATTAACCTGCTCTTTGAGTCTAGAACAAATCTGGCAGAAGGAAAGTTTTGCACTATAAAAAACTTACCACCAATTTCCGAAATGTTGGTCACCCGCTTAAACCAATTCCGTCAGCAGTTCTTTGGAGTAGGTTTTCAATGAAGCCATATCACCGGCACGGATCTTTTCAGGCCAGTCCGGATTAGCGATCAGGGCTCTGCCCACCGCTATCAGATCAAACTCATTGGCCTCCATCCGCTCAATAAGCTCGTTGATATCGGCGACTTCAGCCGATCCATCCTGATAAGTCGCGATGAACTCCTCTGTCAAGCTAACGCTACCCACGCTGATGGTTGGCTTGCCGGTTATTTGCTTGACCCAGCCGGCCAGATTCAGATTTGAATCGGCAAACTCAGCCTCCCAAAATCGTCGCGTACTGCAATGGAATATATCAACGCCTGCGTCAGACAGGGGGCGCAAGAAGCGTTCCAATTCGTCCTGGCTTTGTGCCAGTTTTGACTCGAAATCCTGCTGCTTCCACTGGGAAAATCGCAGAATGATTGGAAAGTCATCACCTATTTCCGCTCGAATTGATTTAACAATCTCCACTGCAAAACGGGTTCTTTTCTCCAGTGAGCCGCCGAACTCATCGCTGCGCTGATTTGTTCCTTCCCAGAAAAAATTGTCGATCAGATAGCCATGGGCACCATGTAATTCGATGGCATCGAAGCCAAGCTCGACTGCACTGACAGCCGCTTCAGTGAAAGCCTTAACAATTGCATGAATTTCCTCTACAGATATCGGCTCCATTACTTTTTTACCGGGATACAACAGGCCGGATGGGGTGGCGGTGGGATAGTCCGGATGGGGTCCCACACCGGGTTTGCGCATCGAACCCATATGCCAGAGTTGAGGTGCAATTTTGCCCCCTGCAGCGTGCACCGCTGCGACGACCTCTTTCCAGCCAGCCTGCGCATCACCGCTGATACAGGGAATGGCTTTTGCGGCTGAAGCCGCCTTGTGGGGCACGGTAACACCCTCGGTGATAATTAAACCAACTCCCCCTTCGGCCCGTCGCTGGTAGTACTCCTTCACGTTTTGACCAGGAACGCCATCGGGAGAGAACTGCCTGGTCATCGGTGCCATGACGATTCGGTTTTTAAGTTGCAGTTTGGGGTGATCGAAAGGTTGAAACAGGACTTCAGAATTCATATTGATAGCTCACAGAAAATTCGGACAGGAATTCTAGTGGGTAATACACAAGATGTCGATCTGATTGTCCCGAGCGGTGGCGGCAAGAGATCCAGTGACTGGGGAGTTTTCAATCATCCAGTTATGTTGATTCAAGTACTATGGATATAACAAAGCCAACTGGTTTATAGTGCTAAAGCGCCCCGCACTAACTCGAAAGGGAATCACGATGCTGAAATTAATCCCCCAGTCCCGCTATGCGCTGATCTGTCTGCTACTTATGAGTACCGGTGCATTTGCACAGTCTTACCGGGTACTGCTATCCAACGATGATGGTATACAGTCCCCCTTGCTGGTAGCTATGCACGATGCGCTGGCCGCTTTGCCAGATGTGGAAGTCGTTGTCTCGGCTCCCCATGAAAACCAATCGGGCAGCAGCCAGTCTTCTTCAGGTAATCCGGTCATCGTTGATGAAATTTATCGTGACGGGTCGTTCTTTGGTTATGCCGTCCATGGCAAACCTGCCGATGCGGTTCGCTTTGGACTGGTGAATCTGGGTAGAGAGGAGCGCTTTGATCTGGTGGTTTCCGGCATTAACCTGGGGGCCAACGTGGGCGATGTGTCACATTTATCTGGCACGGTAGGGGCCGCCATGGAAGCTCAATACCATGGTCTACCTTCGATCGCGGTTTCGCAGGATACTTCCGATGTTAATACAGAGGCTTCTGCCAGATTTGCAGCAAGACTGGTGCAAAAGTATCAGCAGGGGGGGGCGCCGGAGGGGGTTGTGATTTCCATCAATATTCCCGGTGGCGAATTGAAGGGCGTACAGGTTCGACCCATGGGAGATGCCTACCTGCAGACGGGGAGTTACGAGTTACTTGAGCGGGGCAACAACAGCGCCTCCTATAACCGGGAGCGGATCGTTGTGCAATCAACCGATCCGAGTACTGATACCTTCTCCTATCAGCAAGGTTATATCACTTTGACGCCGTTAAAATTCGACTGGACTGATTATGATTTTATCAGTGAGGTGGAAGCCTGGAATTTACAGCTCGAGAAGTAAACTAGAGTCATCGACATAGCCTGCTCAAGTCATCCAATGGCCGGGGAGAGCTGCACGTTTTAAGGGAAAAACCTGTCAGGGGCAGATTATGTGCCCGAATCAGCCTAATGAGTGATTTAACTCTTTGATTCTGGACTCAATATTGGTTTATGCTCTGTCTCCCCCCTACCTAAATGCACACGCAGCGAGGGTGAGACAAATGCCAAGAATCATCATATCGATCCTGTCAATTTTAGCCACTTCATGGGCCTTCGCAGATCGGGATGTCACAGACGATGAGAGTCTTATCAAGGATTCCAGGGTTCAACACCGTAGCTACACTTTTCCTCCAACGGGGGAATCCATCCCCTACGCCCTGTTTGTCCCCCGTAGCTATAATGAGGGCGACGAGGCCCCTTTGATCGTCTCCTTACACGGGCTCGGAAGAACTTATGACTGGCTCATGGGCTACCACGGCTTGCTGGATGAAGCGGAAACCCACGGTTATATCGTAGTCACTCCCCTGGGATATACCCGGCGTGGCTGGTATGGCTCAAGAGAACTTGAGGACATGGAAGATGCCAGGTACGCCGAACAGGATGTAATGGAAGTCTTGCAACTGGTCAGAAATGAATTTTCCATCGATAACAACCGCATTTACCTCCGGGGGCATTCCATGGGCGGAGCCGGAACCTATTCCATTGCCGCCAAAAATCCTACGTTATTTGCGGGTCTGGGGGTGGCTGCGCCTGCACCCGAGCGGGATATGCCCATAGAACAAACCCCGAACAAGATTAAACACATCCCTATTCTGGTATTACAAGGTGATGAAGATGGACTGGTAACACTCACCAGACGCTGGGTCGCCAAGATGAGAGAAATTGGGATGCAGCATGTTTATGTGGAGGTGCCCGGTGGCGATCACTCACTGGTGATTTCACAGGACAAAAACAACATGAAGAAATTTACCGACTTTTTTAATATTGTAAGAAAGACATACTAATAAGACCGGTTTCGATCAGCTAATGGTCGAATTCATGCTCAGAATGAGCCAACAAAACAATCGAGTAAAAAAAGAGACTAGCGGGAGTTAGGTAATGCTGAAACAAAATCACATGATGAGAAACTTTTTTAGCCTGGTGGCTGTTTTTTCTCTATTTGCCAGTTGTTCTCCAAGTAATGACACCGCAACTATTTCTGTGGCAACAGGTAGCTCCACAGGTGATACGGAAGTGACTGCTAACCCCAGCACAATTGACACCAGTCCACTGTCTACTATAAGAGACATGGATTGGGAATTGCATAACCTGGATTTATTTGGGTCAAGATTTTCTCCGAGCGATCAGATAACGCCAGACAATGTTGCCTCACTGACGCCAAAATGGCTGTTTCAACACGGGGTTATCGATGGGGTCAGTAATCAGACCACCCCCGTGATCGTCGACGAAATTATGTACGTAACAGATTCCCGTGGCAGCGTTTACGCAGTGGACGCCAATGACGGTCACCTGCTCTGGATCTATGATGTGACTAACCTGCTGGGTGGCGGGCGCAGAGAAGGCTACATCTTCAGGCACCGCGGCGTTACCTATGAAGACGGTGTGGTCTATACCGCGGCCGGGTCGTTTATCTTTGCCCTCGATGCGATCACTGGTGAGCCGCTAGAAGGTTTCGGCGAGGAAGGCCAGGCGCCTGTCATCCTGGATGTCCTGCACCAGCGCGATCCTTCAGTCGAAACCGCAATCTCGGTTGGTTACTGGTTCACCACGGCACCCCAGATTTACGATGGCGTAATTTATATTGGAACTACCCGCAGTGAGAGCCACATCGCCGGTGGTTATGTACTGGCCGTTGACGCCAAGACCGGTGAGGCACTATGGAACTTTAATACGGTGCCACAGGATGAACGCGACCAGGGCTGGGATATTGCAGGTCCAACCTGGGTAGGCGGCGAGAGAAATGGCGGAGGTATCTGGGAGACTCCCTCGATCGATCCTGAACTGGGTCTGGTCTATGTTGCAGTGGGCAACCCCTTCGGCGACAGTACCGCACGCGATGGCATGAATCTGTTTAGCGACTCACTGATTGCCCTGACTCTGGACGAAGGCAGACTGGAATGGTACTACCAGCAAGTGCATCACGATGTGTGGGACTATGACTCGGGTAATCAGCCGGTTCTGTTCGATATGGAGGTTGATGGGCAGCCGGTTAAGGCGCTCGCCCAATCAAACAAGAACAGTTGGTTGTATATTCTCAATCGGGAAACCGGCCTGCCGGTGCATCCAATTATAGAAACACCGGTCTCAACGGTGACCGAGCTGGAAGGCGAGGTGCCCTACCCTACCCAGCCTATTCCCCATAAAGCCAATGGAGAACGTATGGAACCGGTATCTCCAATTTACCCAACGGACATCCCGGCACAACACATGGAAGCAAATAATCTGGTGGAACAGTTTACGCCGATTGGCCCCAGCCAGATATTTGCCCCCGGCATGGGTGGTGGTTCCAGTTTCTCACCTATCGTGTACAACCCACAAACCGGACTGCTCTATGTAAATGCGATCGATCAGCCCTTCAATTCCGGCCGCGATCCCAAGGGCTATTTTTCAGCCTACGATCCCAGCACTGGAGAATTAATCTGGCGCCAGATCTTTGAAGGTTATGGCCAGGCCGGCGCGGTAGCGACTGCTGGTGGTGTCGTATTTGTGGGTGCCGGCAGTAATCTCGCTGGCTACTTCTATGCCTTCGACGCAGAAACTGGCGAGGAATTGTGGAAGTTTAATACCGGCTCAGGTGTTTTCGCTGCTCCGGCGGTCTATGTGATAGATGGTCAGGAGCATGTCACTGTGGCTTCTGGCGGCGGATCGAGAGGCCGGCGCGGCGGAGATTTGATTCTTACCTTCGCACTTCCTGAAAACAATTGATATGGCACTCTGATGAGCGCCTTAAAAACCAATCCTGTGAGGATTCAAAATGATTAAAGCAATTAATTCAAGATGCATCAGTTTGATTACCATAGTGGCACTGCTTCTGATCGGTTCCCAGGTTTTTGCCCAGGCGCTGCCTAATCCCTATCGCGCAGTAGATACCTGGGCCAAGCTGCCCGGCGGAAGAACAATGGGAGCCGTTGGTGGAGTCACCATGGACCCGGACGGTATCCACATTTGGGCGGTCATTCGCTGTGACACCATTGCCCCGGGTCGTTTTGGTAACGAGTGCCTGGACTCGGACCTGGATCCGGTGCTTAAATTCGATGCCGAGGGCAATGTGGTGGAAAGCTTTGGTGGGGGCATGTTCATCTGGCCCCATGGCATCGATGTCGACAATAACGGGAATGTCTGGGTTACCGATGCTGTGTCAGAAGCGCGAACGCCGGACGGTGACACGCGCGGCCACCAGGTGATCAAATTCAGTCCAACCGGTGAAGTCCTGATGGTGCTGGGCACGCCCGGCGAAGCGGGCAGCGGCACCGATCATTTCAATGCCCCGGCCGATGTAGTGATCGCTGACAATGGTGATGTCTTCATCGCTGACGGTCATGCCAATACCACCAATAACCGCGTAGTAAAATTTTCCAGCGAGGGCACTTTTATCAAGGCCTGGGGTAAGAGTGGCTATGCGCCGGGTGAATTCCGCACCCTGCATGCCATCGCAATGGACAATGAAGGCCGAATATTTGTCGGTGACCGCTCCAATAATCGAATTCAGATATTCGATCAGGAGGGGGAGTTTTTAGCGCAGTGGACGCAGTTTGGCCGTCCCAGTGGAATATTCTTTGATGACCACGGCAGTGTCTTTGTAGCGGATTCGGAATCTGATGATGTGCAGAATCCAGGCTGGGAGATGGGCATTAGAATCGGCGATGCTGAAACCGGTTGGGTTGACCACTTTGTACTGTTGTTGACGGGTGATCCTCGCAGCACCACAGGGAATGGCGCCGAATTTGTCGCGGTGGATCGTGAGGGAAATATGTATGGGGGTGAGCCCAGTACGCAGAAGTTGCAGAAGTATGTGAGGGTTCGGCCCTAGTCAGTTTAGGCAAGACTCAAAGTATAGAGCTTTATTAACGTCCAATAAGCGCGACACTCCCTCCTGTCGACCCTGTGGGTCTGATTGGCGGGAGGGGATTACTGCGAAGAAATTACTACGCGAAAACCGATGGTCCCGTTGCGTACGCCGGGGTCTACGCCGCCACGAACAGCGGTCCGAATATTTGCTGCCGAGTCTGAAAATGAACCGCCTCGCATGACCCAGAGCGCGTCTTCGGAGAGATCTTCCCGGTCATCATCAGGGCTGTAGGGATAATCCTGAAATGGACTACGAGTCAGCTCCCACACATTGCCACTCATGTCGGCAAGCCCATAGGCACACCCAGTGCAACTAAAAGAACCGACCTCGGTGGTTGCAGCAGAATTGAAATTTCCGTTGCCTGCTACCGCTTGTGATCCCCAGGGGAATATCCGACCATCCGTACCTCTGGCGGCTTTTTCCCACTCTGCTTCGGTGGGCAGCACAACATGCCCGCCTGAATCCAGTAGGTCGCGCAACTCTACAGGCGTTTGATCCGAGCCTCTCAAGTTCGCTTCCAACCATCTAGAGTAGGCCAGGGCATCGGGCCAGGTAACAGCCGTAACCGGGTGGTTCGGGGCGGCCGACACAGCCTGCTCATCAAATTGATAACCAGTATCTTCGATGAATGCCCGGTACTGGGCTACCGTCACCTCGAAGCGGCCAATATAAAATCGCGGCACATCCACCGTTCCCTGTCGACGGGTATTTGACCAACGTTCATTTCCATAGGCCTGCCTGTCCAGCGCCGGATCGCTACCCATCGTAAAGGTGCCAGCAGGAATTTCGACGAATCCCAATAGCTCATCAGCGGGAAGATACCAGGCATCACTGTTAAAGCCATCTGCCATAGTCGTCCCTGCAATTTCCGCGAGCATGGATTGATCAGTTTCCAGCAAGCNACTTTGGTAATTCATCCAGAATGCAGTAAAAACCACCAGTGCAGTCAATACGGCAAAGCCTGTTGTTCTGCCTGGTGCCTTCTCCGGTTGACTGGAATTGTCCTGGGACTGAGTCATAGTGTGGCGCTGCTCCTGTCACAGGCAAAAATCCAGTCATGATCACAGGCTCGTGCATAGAGTTCATCAACAGGTGCTTCCATTAAATTCTGGCCACCTTCTCTAAGCAGTAATCTAAAATCCAGCTCATGGGGAATTTCCCGGCTAATGGTTTGTGGGTCCAGCAAATTTACACATCCAGCTTGAAATTTCAGTTCACAGGCTCTACCAAAAAACACCAACGCCTGTGCGGGATCGGATTCGGTCAGGCGATCTTCGCTGTAGTGCGCCCCCAACTCATTACAGGCCCAGGCTGCATTGTCATTGCAGTAGGTAGACTCGAGCAACAACAGACGATCACAGGCATTCGGAAGATCGCTGGCACAGGCCTGCTGCCAAAATGGAAGACTATCGCCTGTGTGTTTGCCATCTGTTTTACCCAACAAAGACATGCTGGAAAATACCACTATCCAGATTGCCATGTGGGCCAGATTGGCGCGCCCGCCAAACCAGTTCGAGCGCCACACATTGAGTAGATCCTCAGATTGAATCGATCTAACCGCACGATCGATGGCAATCACACTCAAATTCAGTAGCGGAACAATCAGTAATTTGTCGTAAAAAGTCGGGGAATCCAGTCCGCCGAGCAGTGAATAGAGGCCGAATACGCCCAGCCCGTAGAGCACGCCAAACAAGGTTTTGCCGAGCGGGGTGCGTGGCGAAGTTGAAGGATCAGTAATTAGCAGGTGCAGCCCTAAAAATACCGCTGCGGGAATCTCGGAGTCGAGAAAATAGGGCACCCCGGTCATAGCAAAATAAAGTGCACTTGATCCAAACAGGGTGATAGCTGCCAGGCCTGCAACCAGCGTGATGGAAAAATAGTACATCACCACCAGTCCGATCAGAAACAGGAATAAATACATATTGGGGGCCAGCGTCAATTTTGAGGCGATCTCCGGACCCCAGGTTAAACTGGTCGTGTTAGTTGCGATTAATATGAGCGAAAACAGACCGAGGGCAAACGCGGAAGGATTAAAGATATGTACGTTGCGTCCCTCTCGCTGCCAGCGCACATATTCTTTGCCCATAAATCCAACGGCAATCATCAGAAATTGCATATAAAACCAGTCATCCCTGAACCAGATAAAAAGATTGATGCTCAGAATAATTGGGAAGGGTCCGAAACCCAGCGTGTAATCACGGCGACGGGACCAGGCTAATAAGATATCGAAGTTATAGGCAAATATCAGTTGGGCTATGATTAGCCAGAAATGGTCATAGACCGGCCGCCAGTAATATCCCCAGTAGGTAAAAAGAGCGATCTGCAGCAGCATTTGAATGTAATGCTGTGGTCTCAAAACCAGGGTAAGTGATCTTTCTTGCGGATCTCTCTTCAGGCCCAGATACAAAACCAGCTGCCAGATCAGTAAAACCAGTACAGCTCCCCAAAAGGAATACAGCACAATTGAGTTAGCTTGCACGCGCGGGACGAACGACACCAACAACAAGGCTAGTGTGAGTAGCAGTGGGGTTTTGAGAATGCTTAGGGGGTCGAGTTGGGCAACTCCCTGGCCGTGCTGCTTCTTATCGCGCCGTTTTTTGCCCGCTGCCATATGGATTTGCCTGAATAGCTGAATTGCGGTGAGCAGGAAGGATAAACTACCTGTGTGTGCAATTCAATTTAGGCTCGTCTTTGACAACATACTGTTATTATCAGCTCCGGCTCATCCATGCTGTTTTAGCCGTATTAATTTATCGTTGCATAAGTATCAATTGCTTGTGCCCTGGTCCGAGTCTTCCCGCCCATCCCCGGCATCACGGTCTCAATCTCGATCCCTGTCTCGATTTCGGTCTCGATAATCGTCCGAGTGACGATCATGGTGATCGTTATCCACTCCTACTGCTGCACCAACCATCCGAAAGGGTGTGGCAATGACCGCTCCGGTGGTATCTGCGGCAACGCCAAGCACGGTGCCGGTGATCACAAAAGGCGCCTTTATTACCTCTGCAGTCGTGTCAACAGCAACACCTATAACCGACCCGATACAGCCATTTAAGGTAAATGACAGAATTAACACCGTTACTAATTTAGCGATTTTCATTACGATCCCCCGCAGAGCAATATCACTTCAGTTTCGTTACGCGATCGGCCAATAAGTCTTAAGCTGAAGTCGTCCACCATACGCTATTTATTCTGAATGCCAGCTGAATCACTTGAGAGCCAGCACTAATGGACTGCAATACTGCTCAAAATATCTTTGCTACCGATTATCACCGGTATGGCTCCAGATAATACCAAACAATACGATACATCATAAAGGCACAACGGGAGTGCATTCCAATCCATCACCTGCTTTATCTGGTTGGGCTGGCCCAATGGTCTGCTGCTTCGTTTACCTCCAGATGGCAAACTTCGCACATCACCCCGGCCCAATTTCCGCTTGAAAAAAACCCATAACAAGCGTAGCTTCAAGCAATTGCCACTTTGAAACAGAAATAGAAAAATGGAGGATTCAATGACTAATCGGGTCATATCTAAATTAACTCTGGCGCTGAGCGCTCTAGTGCTTGCGCCGGCGCTGACTGCACAGTCATCCGAATTTCCAAAAACTGAATACGGTCACCCCGATCTACAGGGGACCTATACATTTCGGACACTTACTCCGTTGAACAGACCCAGAGAGCTGGAAAGCATGGCCACTCTGACTGCGGATCAGGCTGCTGAATGGGAAGCTTATGAGAGGCGCCGCCAGAACCGCGATTTAATTATCGACTCAATCGGCGGGGCCCAATACCCACCAGGCGTCATTTCCTACAACGAATTCTGGTACGAGCGCGGCATTGAAACTATTGCCGATCGTAGAACATCACTCATTTATGATCCGCCCAATGGTCGTACACCAGCAAGCAATGCTGCTGGCAGGGAGCGCCGCGCTAGATACGGCCAGATGGTCTTCGAAAGTGCCGGACCAGAAGGCAGAACCACCGTAGACCGCTGTATTACTGGCTTTGTAGGCGGGCCGCCGATGATACCCGGCTCCTACAATAATAATATGCAGTTAGTACAAACCAAAGACCACATCATGATCCTCAACGAAATGGTCCACACTGCGCGCATCATCAGACTGGATAGCGAGCATCATACCAAGCAACTCAAGTGGGAGGGCGATTCCATCGCTCATTGGGAAGGTGACACGCTGGTTATCCACACACAGAATTTTTATCACGACTATAACCTGAGGGGTATGTCTGATCAGGCGGTGATAGAAGAACGCTTCACGCGATTGGACGCGGATACGTTGGACTATGACTTCACTGTTACCGACCCCCTGACCTGGGATGAATCCTGGTCCGCTAAAGTCCCAATGCGCCGCGCGGCAGAACCGGTTTACGAATATGCCTGTCATGAAGGTAATCATGGTCTAGTTGGTATTCTTGCCGGCTGGAGACGCTACGAATCCATGGGCATGAATGGTGACGGCTCGCCGAAGTCAGAATCCGGCACGGTCGATACCGAAGAGCGCTAAGCTGCAGAAATAGCTGAGCGGCGAAAGCCTGCTCACGGAAATCGAAAAATAGCCAGAATGGGTATAAAATCCTGTTCTGGCTTTTTTTATGGCTTGCTGTGGTTGCAGTCCGCATTTTGTCCTACTTCCGTCTAAATTAGGGTTTGTATTGCCAAATCCGCTAGTTTATTCTAGTCAGCCCAATTAAATAGTAGCGAGTGTTTTTCAAAGATGTTCAATATTAAGATTATAAAATCAGCAATGATTGCATTATTAGTGGCTCCAGCTCTGGTGTTCGCCCAGGCAGATATGCCTCCAACTAACGATTTATCCAATCCCTACCTCACCCAGGCCGGATTTTTCAAGATGCCTGCTGGCCGAGGCTGGGGTTCTTCCAGCACGGTAGATATCGATCTTGATGGCGAAAGCATCTGGGTGGCCGAGCGTTGTGGCGGCAATATTAACGCCTGTGTACAGAACCCCGATACCAATCTGGTCATGTTATTCGACAAAGAAGGCAACATGGTAAGAAGCTTTGGCGCCGGTTATATTGCCTGGCCTCACGGCATCCACGTGGATTTCGATGGCAATGTCTGGATCGCCGATGGGCGGGATAACCAGGCCGGTGACAATCCTCCCGCTAATGCCTACGGCCATCAGGTGCATAAATTCAGCCCCACCGGTGTGCATTTGATGGCGCTGGGTAATAAGGGCGGCGGTCGAAATGACGAATTTTTCTTCACGCCAAACGACGTGCATGTTGCAGCTGACGGTTCCATCTTCGTCGGCGAAGGGCACTCCAGTGCCGAGGGCACTCCCAACCGCGTACTCAAGTTCGATGCGAATGGCAACTTTCTATTCTCATTCGGTGAGTGGGGTGAAGAACCCGGTAATTTCCGCCAGCCTCATAGCCTGGCTATGGATTCCCAGGGTCGACTGTTTGTCGCAGACCGTGGCAACAACCGTATCCAGATCTTCGACCAGCAAGGAAATTTGCTCGATGTGTGGCATCAGTTCAGCCGCTTAAGTGGCATCTTCATCGACAAGAATGATGTCCTGTATGGCGCAGATTCAGAATCAGGTTCCGTGAATCCCGACCATGGTGCATGGACCCGCGGCATCCGCGTTGGTAGCGCCATTACCGGTGAAGTGGAATTCCTGATTCCTGACCCGCAACCTGACTGTAGAGGCACCTGTACAGCCGAAGGCGTTGTTGCCGATGCCAATGGCAATATCTTCGGTGCCGAAGTAGGCCCGGCAGGCAGCATTATAGGCGGCATTAAGCGGTATATCAGACCCTTAAAATAGTTCTGGCACGAGAAAACGAAAAAGGCTTGCCCCTTAACCAGGGCGAGCCTTTTTTTAAATTGCCGGATTAGTCAATTATCTGGTTTAGAGTGGCGCTGGGGCGCATGGCGCTGTTGGCTTGCTGTGGATCGGGTTTGTAATAGCCGCCGATGTCCATTGCTGCGCCCTGCACGACAAGCAATTCTTCCACTATCTGGTTCTCATTCTCAGCCAATGTCGCAGCGAGTTCTGAGAATTTCTCCTGCAGGCCAGCATCTGTATCCTGCTCTGCCAGGGCTTGAGCCCAGTACAGGGCCAGATAAAAATGACTGCCACGATTGTCCAGTTCGTTAACTTTTCGTGAGGGGGACTTGTTGGTATCCAGGAACTTAGCCGTGGCCTGATCCAGTGTATCCGCCAGCAATTTTGCCTGCGGATTGCCAGTCACATTTGACAGATGTTCCAGTGAAGCAGATAGCGCCAGAAACTCGCCCAGCGAATCCCAGCGCAGGTGGTTTTCCTGTTCAAATTGCTGCACATGTTTGGGTGCTGACCCGCCTGCCCCGGTCTCGAACAAGCCACCACCATTCATCAAAGGCACGACTGATAGCATCTTGGCGCTTGTCCCCAATTCCAGAATTGGAAACAGGTCTGTTAGATAGTCGCGTAGGACATTGCCAGTGACCGAAATCGTGTCCTCACCAGCCAGCATGCGCTCGAGCGAAAAAACTGTCGCCTCACGCGGTGCAAGAATATGCAGTTCCAGTCCATCAGTGTCATGCTCAGGCAGGTACTTATTAACCTTGGCAATCAGTTGTGCATCGTGGGCTCTTTCCTCGTCCAGCCAAAAAACAGCAGGAAGATCGGTAAGGCGGGCACGATTCACCGCCAGTTTCACCCAATCCTGAACAGGCGCATCTTTCACCTGGCACATGCGCCAGATATCGCCTTCGGACACAGCGTGTGAAAGTACAGTTTCTCCATCAGAGTTCACTACATTAACCGTTCCATCCGCTGCCATTTCAAAGGTCTTATCGTGTGAACCGTACTCTTCCGCTTTTTGCGCCATTAATCCCACGTTGGGCACACTGCCCATCGTTGCCGGGTCGAAGGCGCCGTGTTGTTTACAGAAATCAATCACCTCCTGATAGACGCCGGCGTAACTTCGGTCGGGAATGACAGCCTTCATGTCCTGTAACTCGCCATTCGGCCCCCACATTTGACCAGAGGTGCGTATTGCCGCCGGCATAGACGCATCGATGATAATATCGCTTGGCACATGGAGATTGGTGATGCCTTTGTCCGAATTCACCATCGCCATCTCCGGTCGATTTTGATAACAGACCTGTACTGCAGACTCTATTTCTGCACGCTGATCTGCCGGTAAGTTTTCAATTTTTGCATACACATCCCCAATACCGTTATTGGCATCGACACCCAGTTCGTCAAATACCGCTGCGTATTTTTCAAAGACTTCCCTGTAGTAAACCGTTACCGCATGGCCAAAAATTATCGGATCGGAGACCTTCATCATGGTTGCTTTGAGATGAACCGAAAGCAACACCCCCTGCACCCTCGCATCATCGATTTCACGAGCCAGAAATTCCCGTAGCTTCGTTCGACTCATACAGGACGCATCGATAACTTCACCTGCCTGCAATGGAAGGGCCTGTTTCAGTATGCTGACGGTACCGTCGTTTGTTACATGTTCTATGCGCACCTTCGTTGCTACAGGCACTGTAGTCGACTGCTCACTGCCATAGAAGTCCCCTCCATCCATACTCGCGACATGAGACTTACTATCTGCTGACCAGGCTCCCATGGGGTGAGGGTGGTTCCTGGCATAGGCTTTTACCGACGCCGGTGCACGACGGTCCGAGTTACCCTCGCGCAATACCGGATTCACCGCACTACCCTTGATTTTGTCGTAGCGTGCCTGAATCTCTTTCTCTTCCTCAGTGGTAGCTTCCTCCGGGTAATCCGGTAGCTTGTAACCCTTATCCTGCAACTCCTTAATTACCGCATGCAATTGGGGAACAGAGGCTGAGATATTTGGTAGTTTGATGATGTTAGCAAGCGGATCCTGAGTCAGCTCGCCAAGCTCTGCTAGGGCATCGGATTGCTGTTGCTCAGCGCTTAGATAATCAGAAAAATTAGCAATTACCCTGCCGGACAGAGAAATATCCCGGATCTCCACATTGATGTCAGATACTTCAGTAAATGCTTTGATGATTGGCATTAAAGAACAGGTTGCCAATGCGGGTGCTTCATCTGTTTCAGTGTAAATAATTGTGGGTTTCTGTTCGGCCATCCTAATTCCTTCAATTGATGCGATAGATTTTCTCAAAAAGGCGCCTGTCGGTTGGGCTCCCCGCCAAAAGGGCGCGTATTATAGCAGCCTGACAGATACCAGAATAGGGGCCTGAGGGAGTCGGTCAAACGCTAACTCTGTGTATAATACAGCCCCACTGAGAGCACTGATGAAAACTAAAAATGGTCCTGCAGGTTTCAAAATTCGCCACGCACTGGAAGGCGACTGCGAGTTAATTCTCTCCTTCATCAAGGAGTTGGCTGAGTATGAGAAACTGGGCCATGAAGTCGTGGCTACACCATCGACATTGAGAGAGACGCTGTTCTGCGAGCAGCCTTCGGCCCGGGTATTAATCGGCGAATTCAATGACCAGCCAATTGCCTATGCCCTGATGTTTTATAACTTCTCCAGTTTCACCGGGCGGCCGGGGATTTACCTTGAAGATATTTATGTCAAACCCGAAATGCGTGGCAAGGGTTTTGGCAAATCGCTGCTTGCCAACATCGCCAGGCAGGCAGTGGAGGAGAATTGTACTCGCTTCGAGTGGTCAGTGCTTGACTGGAACGAGCCCTCAATCCAGTTCTATCGATCGATTGGAGCGATCCCAATGGACGGGTGGACAGTGCAGCGCCTGTCCGGTGAAGCCCTGAAAGATTTAGCCGAAAAATTTTAATCAGTCGAAAAAAGAGGATTGCAGTTTGAGTCGAATAGTCTATGTCAATGGTGACTATGTTGCCGAAGCAGATGCAACGGTTTCTATTTTCGACCGGGGTTTTATTTTCGGTGATGGTATCTATGAAGTTGTTCCTGTGATCGAAGGTAAAATAGTCGACCGACAATATTTTTTGGAGCGTCTTGGCAGAAGCCTGGCCGAGCTTAGTTTAGGCTGGCCATGCTCAGAGCAAGATTATCTGGCCATGATGGAAGAGTTGATAGCACGGAATAAGCTGGTGGAAGGTATGGTTTATTCACAGGTTACCCGTGGTGTCGCTGACAGGGATTTCCCCTATCCTGCAAATACTCCAACCACTCTGGTGGCTTTTACCTCGGCGCTGCTGTTAATCGACAATCCATTGGCAGAAACCGGAATCTCCGTAGTAACCACCGAAGATATTCGCTGGAAACGGCGGGACATCAAGTCGATTAATTTGCTCGCCCAGTGTATGGCAAAACAGGATGCGGTTAGCCAGGGTGCCAATGAGGGCTGGATGGTTGAAGCCGGTTACGTGACTGAAGGTGTTTCTTCAACTGCCTATATCGTAAAAGAGGGCAAGCTCATTACCCGGCCCTTATCAAATTCCATTCTGCCTGGTATTCGTCGGCGCACCCTGCTTGAAATTGCCGAGCAAGAGCATATTGCAACTGAAGAGCGATTATTTACAGTGGATGAAGCTATTCAGGCTGATGAGGCTTTTATCAGTAGTGCGACTACGCTGGTGCTTCCGGTGGTGAGTATCGATGGCAATAAAATTGCTGATGGAGTGCCGGGAAAGCTCACGCTGCGGTTAAGAGAACTATATAAGTCGAGGCTGCTAAAAGAAGCAGGCAAATAGGGAAACGTGGTCTATCCCTTTTATATCCCAAAATATATCGAGATAAATCAAAAGATTAGACTAAGGCAGAGTGTGTAATGCACTCATCTTTCTGATGGTGCCATACATGTAGGGCGCAAGCTTGGAATAGGAGTTTGTTTTTTTGTTCCGTTGGGCCAGGGATGGCCCTCTGGAACGAAAAAACAGTACCCCCTTTCCAATCCCCGATACACGCATCAACTAGCTAGGATTGCTAAGCTCAAGCCGAATAAATACGCCAACGCTGAGGCGATTAGCTTTAAATTTTTATGGGGATACTCAGGATTTGTCCCACATTTTTAAACCGACTTGAAGGGAAAGGCGAGGACTTGATCGATAGTGCTACTGCCTGTGGCTATCATCACTAATCTGTCCAGGCCAACCGCCACTCCTGAGCATTGGGGAAATCCACTATCTAGCGCCGCCAGTAGTTTTTCATCTACGGGATACTCTGACCGGCCCAGTTCCTGGCGTCTTGTCAGGTCGTTAGCAAACCTTTTGCGCTGTTCATCGGCGTCGGTCAGTTCGAAATAGGCGTTTGCTATTTCCATTCCGTGCAAAAACAGTTCGAAACGTTTTGCTACCAGCGCGCCTTGCTGGTCTTCCTCTGTCGTTGCCAATGCCGCCTGACCGGCTGGGTAATCATAAACGAAACATTCTTCAGGCATTTTCGGCTCGACCAGATGGGAAAGCAGTAGCTGCAGGTATTCATCTCTTTTAAGGTTGCTGCTGTTGATATCCAACAACTGATTGGATTTGTCCACTAATTCTTCCGTCGTTATCGTATGTGGATCAATCCCCAGCGTATCCTGGAACAAATCTCTATAGGTGATGCGTGCTATCTCGCCACAGTCAATAATCTCCCGCACAAGTTCTTCCACTTCATCCATCAATTGCCACATGGACAAGCCAGGCCGATACCATTCCAGCAGGGTAAATTCCGGATTGTGTTGTTTGCCTTGCTCGTCCTGCCGGAAGGCTTTGCAGATTTGAAAGATAGGCCCGATACCAGAGGCTAGCAGTCGTTTCATGGCAAACTCTGGAGAGACCTGCAGATAATAGGATCGCTGATCGCCCTTTGTAACTTCTGCAACCGTCATAGACTCCAGATGGGGATCGGTTGCAGTTGTGGATGTCAACAAGGGTGTTTCCACTTCCAGCACATCGCGGCGGGCAAAAAAATTGCGAATCATTGCCAGCATGTCGGCCCTGATTCGCAAGTTTTCTGTTGTCGCTTTGGATTCCCAATCAACCATCAGGCGAAAGCTTTAAAATTATTTGTTGACGCGATTTTGGTATTCACCAGTACGCGTATCGACGCGCAAAACATCACCGATGTTTACGAAAAGCGGAACCTTCGCCACGGCACCGGAACTTAAGGTCGCCGGCTTGGTTCCGCCCTGGGCGGTATCGCCTTTTAGCCCGGGATCTGTTTCGGTCACTTCCAGTTCAACAAAATTTGGCGGGGTTACCGAAATCGGCACATCATTCCAGGTAATTACCTGGTAGTGAGCCTGTTCCTTTAGCCAGTTTTTAGCCTCACGAATGGCATTTTCATCGGCGGCAAGCTGCTCAAAGCTGCCATCCACTTTCATGAAGTACCAGAATTCTCCATCTTCATACAGATACTCCATATCCGTTTCCATCACATCGGCCGACTCGATAGATTCGCCTGACTTGTAGGTGCGCTCCCAGACCCGGCCATTGAGCAGATTACGAAATTTTACCCGACTAAAAGCCTGCCCCTTCCCTGGTTTGACCATCTCGTTCTCCATTATAGAGCAGGGCTCACTATCGACCAGCACCTTTAAACCGGACTTAAATTCATTGGTGGAATAGCTCGCCATTTTTTCCTCTCATTCTTTGCTGATATGATTCGAATTCAGATTGTGCGTGTGGCCACTTTACACTTTCATTTAATTAACGGGGAATACCGTGCCAGTTTCTGCCTTGTCAGTCATTAAATCCGACTCACCCGAAAAATGGCAAGTGATATTATCCGATCTGATAACAGATCCAAAGGAATTACTGCAAATTCTCGAATTGGACCCTCCAACAGAAGAAATTAGCGAGTCAACTCTCAAGCAATTCCCTCTCAGAGCTCCACGACCCTACGTGGCACGAATTGAGAAAGGCAATTGGAAGGATCCCTTGTTGCGACAACTCTGGCCCAGCTATCTGGAAGATCAGAGCCCACCGGATTACAGCATCGATCCGCTGATCGAAAGTTTGAGTAACCCGGTGCCCGGACTACTCCATAAGTATTCCGGCAGAGTCTTACTAACCCCGACAGCGCAATGTGCCATTCACTGTCGCTATTGCTTCCGACGCCATTTTGACTACCAGTTAAATACGCCGAGCAGGAGCGGATGGAATGGAGCACTGAACTACATTCGACAGGATCACAGCATAGTAGAGGTAATCTATAGTGGCGGCGACCCGCTGGCCGCCGCCGATCGGCATCTGGCATGGCTTACGAAACAAATTGCGCAAATCTCCCATGTAAAAATCCTGCGTATCCACACTCGTCTGCCACTATTGATCCCACAGCGCGTGAATCAGACATTAGTTGACTGGCTAACCCGCACCCGGCTGAAGGTGGTACTGGTACTGCATGTAAATCATCCAAAGGAACTGGATCAACAAGTTATTAGTGCAATTAACACGTTAGACGCAAATGGCATCACGATACTGAATCAAAGCGTCATTTTAAAGGACGTTAACGACAATTCGCGAATATTGGCCGAGCTGAGTCAGGCGCTTTTTTCCATCAATGTACTACCCTATTACCTCCATACACTGGATAAGGTTCTTGGTGTCGCCCATTTTGATTTGCGGGAAAAAGAAGCCCTCAGGATCATCGACGAGCTACAGAAAATACTCCCGGGTTATCTCGTTCCCCGATTAGTACGGGAAGTGCCAGGCATGGAATCAAAGACGACTCTCGCTTAAGTACTGGCGGAAGGATCGAGAACACCTCCCCGAATACAAACAAGGATCGTCTATGCAAACCCCATTGGGACCAGCCAGGTTCCTGCCAAATTCACAGCCTCCGCTCCGCGATCCGCTGACAGGCCTATATGACCAGGAATATTTCATGGCGGTACTCGAAGAGCTCATCCAGAAAAAGCCGCAACAGGCGGAATTCACCACAGTGGCTCTGTTACAACTGGAAAATTTTTACGAAATCAGGTCCTGGGTAGGCAAGTCGGAAGCCAACCTGCTGCTTGGCGACATCGCCCAGTTGCTGGAAAAGACACTGCCTGTAGATGCACTGCTGTGCCGCTGCCAGCACTACGAATTCGCGGTACTGCTATTAGGTGATAACGGTGTCAAGGCCCAACGAATTGCTGCGGCAATAAAAACCGGACTGCGTAAGGGTTTGACCTCCTCCATTCCTCCACAACTTCAATTACACTACGGAATTGGCATGGCTAGCGCCGACAATGAGATCCTTAAAGCCGAAGTCCTGTTCGCCAGAGCCCGGCACGATCTTAGCCTTTCCCATTCCCGGCACAAGTTCCGTAGTAGTGCGTTGTCTGCCGTGCCAATTGAGCCCGAGCGAATTCTGCTATTAGTGCAAACCGCGCTGCAGTCGAGTAGTTTCGGGCTTTTGTTTCAAGCTACTCTGTGCTTTAAAAATGACGACCTGAAGCACTTCGAAATTCGCTCCCAATTTCGGGATGAAGAAGGAAGTAAGTTACCGTCCGAACTGGTATTCGAGTCGGCTATTCAGAATGCCCTGGGAGAGCAGTTAGATCGGAGGGTTATACTGGAGGCCTTGAAAACATTGGGATTGACGAGGAATCAACAGCTCAGATTTACTATCAATCTGACCCAGAATTCCATCGTAAGTGCTGACTTCTTTCCCTGGTTGGAAAGCGTACTAAAGAACTACCCTGCGCTATCCGGGCAATTGGTCTTTCAACTAAGCGAGATAGATATTCTGATTGCCCAACATCACATGGAGTATTTTTGCCAAATGTTGAGCCAACTGGATATCAGGCTGTCTATCAGCAATTTTGGCTGTACGTTAGATCCTTTTCGCTATCTCTCCTTATTGCGAGCACATTATGTAAAGCTGGATGTGTCACTGCTCAAGAAGCTAGGGCGAGAACATATCAGGCAGCAAAATCTGATCTCTTTGGTTTCCGAGATTCAAGATAATGGCCTTCAGGTTATCGCACCCTTGATTGAACGCAGCAGCTTCCTGCCATTATTATGGCAGGCAGGAATAGAATTTGCTCAGGGTAACGTTATACACAAGCCAGAACAAAAGCTGAATCTGCAACTGCTCGAGCACGAAGAGATAACAATCCAGTAATGGACCTGGTTTAATCCCATCCCGCAAGCACATGACAGGCTAACTGGGGAGCTGCTATTCTTGCCAAGACGTCCCAATTCATCCTCAAGAGTAGAAACTTTGCCAGACCAGCAGCAACAGCCAGACATTTCTACCGAGGTGAAACCTTTAGCGGCAATCAAGAGCTCCAGTATCTCCAGAAAATTTACCGTTGCTGTCTGCGCCCTGGTGCTGTTGTCTATGTGTGTATTCTGGCTGATTAGCAGCTACAACACGCAGAATATACTGCGCCAACAGGCAAACAACCTTGGCCCCACACTGGCTCAACAGACCGCCAGCCTGATCACTGAAATGGTATTGGCCAATGATCTAATCAGCATAAATGTTGTGTTAGGAAATCTGATTCAGGGTTCAGGCATCGCAGAAATAGCCATAATTAATGTCGATAATGAGATAATTGCGGTCGCCTCAGAACCTCAGGGGCAGCCTTCTTTTCTAATACCGCTTCCTGTTCAGATTGCCAGCGTTAGTGAAGAATTCGTCGCAGAAATAACAGTGGTGGATTCTATTGCAGGTTATGTACGCATCACGCTGGATTTAAGTTACATCGAAGTGGCATTGGTGAATAACCTGCTTTTTGTCGTTGGCGCTACGCTTTTGCTACTCATAGTCGCTGTCACGATGACCAGGACCTATTTCCAATACCTGATAAGTTTCCCGGCAAAATTATTGTCTTTCGCACTCAGCAATATAAGAAAGGGGGACATTGCCACCTGCCCCGGGCCGGATAACAACAACGAACTGGGAATGGTGATCAGACAATTTAATGCGACAGCTGAGTTTCTCGCACAAAACACTTTTATCAGCAACATCGGACATAAGTTACCCAAAAGTGAGAATGAAAATTTCAGCGATAATACCGGGCAGCAGGATCTGACAATTCTTTGTATTAAAATGGCCAACTATCACTATCTTTGCTCTACCCACAGCGAGGAAGATATCGTAAACCTGCTGAACAAATATTATTTTTTCGCCGGCAAGGTTAGTCAGCTCTATAACGGGAATGTCAGTTACTGTACCGAAGGCGAAGTGATTGTGGACTTTACTTCAATCAGGTTGGAAGACGAGCAGTCTTTTTATTCAATTTGTGCAGCCCAGCTATTCCTGCAGCTCATTGGTGATCTGCGTCTCGGGCCAGATCAAGACCCAGCTTCACAATATTGGCGCGATTATTGCAAGACCTCTCACAATCCAGCCTCTGGTGCCACATTCATTGAGGCTGAACATCAAGGTTGGGTAACAAAATTGCGAACTCGGTTCCTTG
>PBTO01000059.1 GCA_002726595.1 Gammaproteobacteria bacterium
TTTTTATATCTTTGTATTCCTGTACAGCATCAATCGGCTGGGTGATTAACGTGCTCGTTTCAGAATCAGGCAATTTTGTTCAGAATCCGGAAGACAATCAATCTAAATCCTGACGAAATCCGCGCCTGAAAAAAAAATGATGAAAATACCTGTCAAGACTGCGCAGTGATGCTCCAACGCAGACACCGGAGCAGAGAGCACGGGCGCGCATGTTGCGCAGACCCACCCAGATCACCGTGGGTAAAACCAATGGTCTTTTTATGTCCTGGAATGTTTACCGGGGTGATGCACAGGTAAGCTTCGATCCACCTCAAATCAAACCCTGGGAAGACACCCGCGCCACAGCCAACTCGCCCTGGGGAGCGGTATGGATACCGCCTCCTATCCCTGAGGATGATATTTGGGAAACTAACATCACCTTTGACGAGCCCGGTGAATATATTTTGTGGGGCCGGGCCGATGATGGTGGTTTGTTCCACGATGTCTACGTTACGGTGACTGTTTCACCTTGAAGCAAACACTGCTGCTCCGAGCGGTAAAGGATTGTCAATACGCTGATTTTTTGAGTGGTCTGCAAACTATAGTCTATCTCATACATCGGGACGTACCTGGATGGGGCTATTCTCTTGCAAAAGCCGGGACATCATGCGTCTTGATGTGGTTGAGTAGCCAGAAAGTCAGGTAATCACTAAGGCTATCCGGGTTGTTCAAGTTAAATTTCCCCTCGGAAATTTCATCTATCAAGTTGTCCAGGTCAGCCAGCAGTTTTTGATGATTGGCTGCATGGCCGGTTCTCAGGTTCTCCCCTAAGTGTTTTTCTTCTTGCTCGAAATGGTACCTGGAGAAAGCGGCAAGTAATTTTAACTCCTCACAGGCGCGAGTAATATCCTTTTCCTGCTTGAGCTTGGCAAAGAAATGATTTATATGGACCAGCAGTGCCTGGTGTTCTTTATTCACATCGGGATCGCCAGTTTCAAAATTCGGCGACCAGGGAATTAGGGAGTGTTTGTCTAGGATGTGGCCCTCAAACACAGGCCAGTATTGCTGATCTTCGAACAGTTCATGCTCCAAGATCATCGAGCGAATGTCAGAGATAATACTGTCCACATTTTCATGGCTGACGTTGCTCGAATCTATCAGATCCATTCTTAATCCGAGTTCGCGATGTTTGGTGGCGTGGTCCTCCAAATCTGTATAGCCGACACCCCGCAAGATTAATTCTTCATGTGAAAAATGGTTATCAATATCGATAATAAAATTTGCGAGAAGGATAGCAAATTCTCCCTGGTCCCAGTTCTTTTCAATAATTCTCGCGAATTGACTCAGGTGGTCCAGAAGGTGGATATGATTTTCATTAATGAAGGAGTTCCCGCTATTTGCAACAGGTGTTGTCATTAGTAAGGCAGCTCCTTGAATCTGAAACTAAGTACGCACATCAATAGCACCTGATTATGCACTACTTCTCCCCATCTCTAAGAGAGAGAGGGAGTTCCCCGCTGGGGAGTTCCTTGATATAGAGGTCTTGTTTGGAGTAGGGGATTTCTATGTTGTGTTCGTTGAATGCCCGGTAAATCGCGCAATTAAGGCTGTCCACAACCCTGCCCCGTAGTACGGGTTTGGTAATCCACACCAGCAGATCGAAGTCCAGACTGGATGCACCGAAAAGTCGGAAGCGCACTTGGGGCTCGGGATCTTTACAGACCTGCTCATCTGCCTGGGCGATAGTCATTAGAATTTCCCTTACCTTATCGATGTCCGAGCCATAGGCTACGCCCACAGATACCTTGCAGCGGTATTTCTCGTGGGGGCCACCTGACTCGTTGATGATCTTGGTATTGCCCATGACTGAATTGGGAATGGTCACTTCCACATCGGCTCGGGTCAGTATGCGGGTGCTTCTAATGCCGATATGTGTCACTTCGCCGCGTTCTGCAGTGTCCAGTACGATAACATCACCGATCTTATAGGGTGCATCCGCCATAATAAACACACCTGAAAACAGATTAGCCAAGGTATCCTTGGCCGCAAATCCCACTGCAATGCCTATTATGCCAGCGGAAGCCAGCCAGGCTGTCATGTCTATATTCCAGGCAGAAAACAGAAAATAGACCGTCAGTATGACAATGACGATATTGATCAGGTTAAGAAACAGCGGCAGGGTCTGCTGGTGAACTATTTTTATGCGCTTCTCATTTTTTGCAATACGTGTCAGCAGAGTGCGGTTGGCACGCAGAAAAAACGTGGCCCAAACCAGCAAGGCAACAGTCTGGATCAAGGAAAAAACTATATTGAGAGTCAACTCCGGTGGTGAAATGATAAGCGTAGCCAAGGCCAAACCCAGCAACAGGATGCTGTTATAGATGGGAGAATGTAATAGACCGAACAAATGATCGTCCAGATCGAAATGGGTCTTAAGTGCCAGTTTTTTCAAGCTTGTGATAATGACACGATCGAATATCCAGGCTACGACCAAGGACAGAACTACGGCCAGTACAGCCTGTAAGTAGCGGTTATCACCAAAAATGGATAGCACTGGCAAAATGACAGATTGCAATTGTTCAAACATGATTCTTATCCATTAGGAAATTTCTGGCCTCAACGTGTTAGTGTACTTGAAAACAGGCCGTTTCCAAGCGGCCATTTACACTGTAGAGTGGGTGTAATCGATACCAGTCAAGACTTTCAGTCAATTGAATTTGAAAGTAAATGTGCGTTTTGCGGGTTTAAGGTATAGCAGCAATCTACAATCCAGGTTATCTCGATGGTAAAAGCAATTGCACTGATTCTTGTCTCACTGTGCCTGTGTGCGGCGAATTTTGTCTATGCCGACGGTGAATGGCAACTGCGAAAAGACGAAGACAATATCCAGGTGTATACCAGGGATGTGGCTGGATCTCCTTTCGATGCGGTCCGCACAACAACAGTATCTCAGGATGTCAGACTCGCCTCATTCGCCGCGCTTATACTCGATGCTGAAGCCTGCCCGAACTGGGCTGCCCAATGTGAGGAATCCTACATATTTGAACGTCTGAAAGAGACGGAGGTATACGTCTATACACACAGTAATATGCCGTTTCCAGCGAAGGACAGGGATATGTTGACCCATGCCGTCTGGAGTCAGGATGCATCAAGCCATACCCTGAGAGTTGATAGTGAGGCAACCAATGGAATTCTGGATGAGTTCGATGACAGGTTGCGATTAAAGCAGTTGACTTTGAGCTGGGAATTTAAACCGCTGGATTCCGGTGCTGTGGAAATCACCAATGAAACCCATGTCGATCCAGGTTCGATCCTGCCCGGTTGGCTTACCAATATGTTGCTGGTAGACATTCCCTTTGAAACCATGAGCAGCCTGGTTACCGAAGTTACTAAACCACAATACAGGGATGCAGTTATTGGTTTTGTAAAGGAATACGCTACACAGTAGCCAGCCCAAGCACGCTGTAAATCAGCCAAGGTCGTGACTATTTTGAGACAGCACAAACTGGTAACCTGGATTGCCAGGAAGAACAAATTCAATAGCTGGAGGTTAGATGAAAACTTGCACACCAATCAGAGTTGTTATACAGCTGCTGCTCAGCGTCTTAATCGGATTCGCTGCACATTTATCGCTGGCGCAGAACCCGCCTGCCATGACTACCGAAGCAGACTTTCATCGTGCCATGGATGAATTATCCAACTGGGGTCGTTGGGGCGCTGATGATGAACTGGGTGCGGCTAATTTCATTACGCCTGAAAAGCGCAAGCAGGCTGCTGCATTGGTAACTGAGGGAATTTCGGTATCGATGGCCCATAACGTTATTCAGGAGGACGCAGTCGATGCATCCGCCATTCTCGATCGGCGATTACTCCGCGTTAGCCCGACCGGAGCATCGGACATGTATCAATACAGCGGCAGCTATCACGGTACGATTCACAGTCATCTCGATTCGCTGGACTGCCATATTATGTACGAAGGCAAGGGTTATAACGGCGTTCCCTGGGAAGATGTGGAGGCCGCCGGTGGTTGCCCCAGAGGCAGTATCCTGGCACACAAGGATGGCATTGTTACCCGGGGTATTCTTTTCGATGCCACACTGCTTCCTGGTCGGGCAACGGCTGAGGGGTGGTTGGAACCCGGAACGGCAATTACCTATGCCGACCTGATAGAACTGGAGAAAATTCAGGGAGTCACGGTTGAACCAGGCGACGTAATCCTGCTGCATACCGGTCGCTGGATGCGACGCGAGGCGTTGGGTGCCTGGCCGACTTCGGAAGGTGTTGCCGGCTATCATGCCGACGTCGCCTATTTCATGAAAGAACGGGGAGTGTCATTTATTGGCCATGATATGTGGAACGATGTGTCACCCAGCGGCATACCCAACGTGCGCTTGCCGATGCACAGTCTGGCATTAGTCTCTCTGGGGGTATCCATTTTTGACAATCTGGATTTCGGTGATGTCGCTGAGGTGGCCAGAGAGCTGGGCCGCTATGAATTCATGTTTACCGCCGCACCGCTTAGAATCGAAATGGGTATGGGATCTCCGCTTAATCCCATCGCTACTTTTTAATCCCTCCGTCCCCTATGCTCAGTGACCAATAAATTGTCATGTAAAAACCATCCTAACGTAGCTGCAATCGCACAGTGTGCCAACTGCGACATGCCGATGTGTGGTTTCTGTGCGAATTACACTGAAACCGAAGTTTTATGCGAGGCTTGTGTTGAGATTCGACAGACCGAGCAGTTTGTGGCTACACAAGCCGAGCAGTTGGACAAACCTGACAGACCGCTGATTGTGGAGAGCGCGGAGCCTACAGCTAGGGAGAATCCAGCGCATCCAATGCGCAGGAAACAGAGGAGCAATCGGTGGCAGTGGGTAGTCATTGTCGCCTGCTTTACGATTTTGGTCGTTCGACTGTACTTTTCTTCAACTATCGATTTCGTACCACTGGATGATGAAACGCGCGCCAGAGAGCTTGCCATCACCTCGCTTAGTGAGTGTCTGTCGGTTTTCCGGCAAATCGGCCAGATACTGGAAAGGGGGAATAAGCCGGGTGAGTCATTGCGCTGCGATGCATCCGGTACACCAAACATCGTCACCCAAACCGGCAGGGAGATTAAAATCTCACATCCCCACCCGGATTTTTACGGCTATGTCGAAATATTCGTTACCAGTAATAATCCTGAGCCCACATTAGTGGAATAGCTACTCATCCAGAATATAGCTATAGCGACCATTGGGTGTCTGACGAAAGATGCCATTGGATAGATCGCCATCGTCGAGGATAAAATCCAGTTGGGCTATGTCTTCCACAGGTGCAGTAGCCTGGTAGATAGATATCGCCGCATAGGGATAGCCATCGGGTCCTTCCCAGTTCCAGTTGCCACCCAGGGCGGTGCTGGCCAGCCAGAGTGAGTTATCGATAATTAATTCACCCAATGCCTCCGGTGGCAGAATGATGTGACTGTCATTTGGATAGCGGCCATTCTCGCCATTCCAGCGACTGAATTCCCGGCCCCACTGACCCAGCATCAACGCTGTTTCAACCAGTTGGGCACGGGTGACATAGTTTTGGTACATCGGGGCAGCAACGGAAAGCAGCACGCCAATTATAGCGGTCACCATGAGCAACTCAATCAGCGTAAAGCCCTTCAATGAGTGCATGGTTCGGTATGTTGGCATACGATCAACTTACTGGATAAAGTTGATAAAATAGCCTGCTTTATGCGTAATAGTCCAGAAAATCCGGCTGTCTCAGGGCACTGGGAGGGAAATAGGGATGGAGGGATTAAAATTCAACGTGTGCTTGCCGATGCACAGTCTGGCATTAGTCTCTCTCGGAGGTATTGATTTTTAATGTCTCCTTCCCCTATGCTTCGCCCGTTATTTACTGTCCATTTTTTTAGTGGCCAGACAACTGGTACAAACGCATGGATTGCAAGTGGCTTTATCGGGAATAGCGGAAGCTGGAATCCACTTCGTCATCATTGAAAGGCAACATACTTATTTAGGGCAACATTATGATCCATATCAAAAATAAACTCATGGCTACCAGTTCTCTCATTCTGAGTATGTTGATTACTTCAACTGTGCTTTTTAGTTCCAGTACCCTGGCACAGGTGGACTCCGCTGTAATCGATGAAATGAGAGCGCAGATTGCTGCACTTTCCAGTCGCATTGAGCAATTAGAAAGAGAGAATGAGTTAATTAGCACGACGGTTCAACAGAGCCAATCTTCTTCCCGTGCCAGTTCATGGACTGACAGATTTAAAATTAGCGGCGATTTGCGGCCCCGTTTCGAAAACATCGATGACGATTCCATATCATCGGACAGGAACCGTAATCGGGTTCGGGCGCGCGTAGCGGTTGAAGCTGCCCTGGGCGATAACTGGAGCGCCGCAGTGGGTCTGGCCAGTGGCGGGACGGATCCTATCTCTACTAATCAAACCTTTGGCGATGGTGGTTCTACCAAGGATGCCAGGTTGGACCTGGCTTATGTTACTTATGACGGAATTGCCAATACAGAGCTAACAGCTGGCAAGTACAGAAACGTATTCTTCAAGCCGGGTGGGCAGAACCTGATCTTCGATGGGGATTATCGTCCTGAGGGTGTTGCCCTGTCATATGAAAGGAACAGCCTGTTTTTTAACGCCGGCACCATGATTCTGGAAAGTGATGATAAATTCCGCGACCAGGACAAGGAGACCCTGTGGGGATTGCAATTCGGCTATGAGTTTGCACTGGATGATGGTTCCTTCATTCTTGGTTCCAGCTACTACGATGCATCTGTTGACGGTAGCAAGCCGTTCTTTCAGAACAACCCTTCTGGTAATTCGGTCGACGCAACGGGTACCTTTATTAACGACTATCAGGAGTGGGAATTATTTGCCGAGGCCAACCTCAGTTTTGCAGGCAAACCACTGCGTTTTTATGCGGACTACGTAACTAATCTCGATGCCAGCGAATTCGATAAGGGTTGGGCACTTGGTGCCAGCTATGGAAGTGCCGCCGGGCTGGGAAACTGGCAATTAAGCTGGGGATACCAGGATCTGGAAGCCGACGCGCTCCTCGGATCTCTGACTGACTCCGATTTTGGCACCGGCGGAACTGATAATGAAGGGCATATTTTGCGGGTTGCCTATGGTCTCGGTGACAGTACGCGGTTGGGTGTTGGCTATTTTATCAACAAATACGGTGAAGCCCGACTCGGACAGAAAGTGGATTACGATCGATTACAGCTCGATATACAGCTAGGATTCTAAAATAGACCAGGCTGTTGATATTGTTCTATGTTTCTACTATGGTACGCGCCAGTTTTGGCACAGGTTGAAACAGTCAGCATTAGGGAGTAGTCGATGGGCCGTGGTAATTCGGGATGTACAGGGAAATTCTGGTTGACCGGAATCGGCCTGGTGTTACTAACAGCGTCACTGGCTTCCGCGCAGGAATTGATCTCCCGAACAGTCACCCCAACCACCACTGCCTTTCAGCTTGATGCTGCGCCTGTTATCGATGGCGAAGTGCTTAACGACCCGGCCTGGTCCGAGGTGAATCCGACCAGTGGCTTCTGGCAGGTAAGACCCGATGAGGGCCGACCCGCGACTCAAAAAACCGAAGTATTTGTCGCCTACACTGACGATGCGCTCTACATCGGGGTGATGGCCTACGATGATAATCCTGCCGGAATCATCGTGGCGGACAGCCGGCGCGATTCTTCCCTGGATGATACCGACAGCTTTCAGGTAGTCATCGACGGGCTTCAGGACCGGCAAAATGGTTTCGTGTTCGGCACCAATCCCTACGGTCTGGAATACGATGGTCAGGTGACTAACGAAGGCTCTGGTTCGTTTCGATCTGGTGGCGGTGGCTTTAACCTGGCCTGGGATACAACCTGGACAGTCAATGCCGCGATCAACGAGTTGGGCTGGAGCGCGGAGATGGAGATTCCTTTTAGCTCGCTGCGTTATGGTGCCGACGATATTCAGACCTGGGGCNTTAATTTTCAGCGCAATATCCGGCGCAATTACGAGATAGCCTACTGGGCGCCGCTCGATCGCCAATATAACCTGTACCGGGTTTCGGAGGCGGGATCGCTTGACGGCATTCAGGTACCGAATCAACGCAATCTCCAGATTACGCCCTACGCACTGAACAATGCGGCCCGGGGTGGGAGCCTGGCCGGCGGTACACACATCGACGAAGAATACGGCATCGATCTGAAGTATTCCATTACCCCAAGTTTGACACTGGATGCTACCTACAATACGGATTTTGCCCAGGTCGAAGTGGATGAGCTGCAAGTAAATCTCGATCGGTTCAGCCTGTTCTTCCCGGAAAAAAGACCGTTCTTTCTGGAGAACGCGGGTCAGTTTGGCGTCGGTAATCCCCGCGAAGTGGAACTCTTCTTCAGTCGCCGTATCGGTGTCGGCGCCGGCGGTGCCCAGTTACCTATCGATGGTGGTGTGCGACTCAGTGGCAAGATTGGCAACAATACGAATATTGGCTTGTTGCAGATGCGCTCCGAAGGCATCGATGGAGTGGCGTCAAGCAACGATTACAGTGTGGCACGGGTAAATCAGGAATTTGGCAACCGTTCCGCTATCGGTGCTATATACGTGGAACGGGACGGCGATGGCAGTGTATTGAATAACCGCAAGGACGACTACAATCGTACCTATGCTGTTGACGGTCGCTGGGGTATTGGCGATACCACACTTATTTCCGGTTTTCTCGCCAGAACTGATACCCCTGGCATCTCCGGTCGTGACCATGCCGGTGCGATCAATGCCGATTACACCTCACCGGAGTGGGCGATAAATGGTGGCTATGCCCAGGTAGCAGAGGATTTCAATCCGGAAGTCGGCTTTCTTAACCGGCGTGGCTACCGCAAGGCGGATTTCGGGATCCGCTATCACTACCGACCGGAGGACCTGTGGGGCCTGCATGAACTGCGCCCCCATATTAACTACCGCGGATTCTGGGACTTCGATGGATTCCAGGAGACTGGTTATCTTCACGTGGACAACCACTGGGAGTTTCAGAGTGGCATGGAGATTCATACCGGTGTGAATTTTACCCAGGAGGGTGTGAAAGAACCGTTCGAGATTGTAGAAGGTGTGATTGTGCCGATTGATGAATATGAACATGAAGAAGCACAACTGGTATTTATGAGTAATCAGGGTGCACCACTCAGCATAGATGTAAGAAGCAATATTGGCGGATTCTTCGGTGGTGACAGGGTTAACCTCGAACCAACCCTGCGTTACCGGATCGGCGAAAAATTCAGTACCGAGCTATCCTGGAGTTACAGCGATATCGAATTACCCGTGCCCGGTGGCGATTTTGAAGTAAACCTGGCTCGTGCGCGCGTGTCCTATTCCTTCACACCCAAGATTTCCATACAGGCACTGGTACAGTACAACGATCGTGATGATCTGGTAGCGACCAATCTGCGCTTTTCCTGGATCCAGTCTGCCAATGCCGGTTTGTACCTGGTATATAACGAAGTAGATGAAAGAGGATTCGGAGCACCAAGCCACAGGGCGCGAGAATTCGTGCTCAAGTACAGCCGCATTATCGACCTGTTTAATTAGGGGCTCCCTAGCTCCTATTCAGTTGTCTCAATTTTAATTAATTTAGCTGCATATTGAGTTAACTGAATCGAATTTTTTAGCTTGGGTTTATTTATCAGGCGCTTTCGATAAGTGCTGACTGATTTAATACTCAGGTTTAAAGAATTTGACATTTCTGTAGGAGTAAGGCCGCTGCCAATTAATTGTAAAACTTCTTCTTCTCTTTTTGAGAGATTTGCCACAAACCCCAGTCGACTTACCGATAAATCACGAACGTTCGCCAAAGCGAATTCATCATCAATCTTGGTAAATTTCACATGCACGGGAAATACCGTGCCATCTTTCTTTTTGTTATGTCCGAAAACTTCGATGATTTTGCCAACGTCAGTATTTTGATACAGATTTATAATGTCTTCCCTCAGCGGAGCATCTACTTCAATATCAAAAATTTCCATATTTAAAAATTCTTCCTGTGAATAGCCGTAAAAGTCACAGGCTCTTTTGTTTACGCGGGTAAATTTTAAATCATCGATTCTCGATTCGAATATGAAATCAGGAGAAATATGGAAGAGTTTTTCGTATCTATTTGCATTCGCAATTTCCCCGTCATCCAGGCTCAGCTCAGCTTGCTTCAAATGTTTACTTTCCTCTAAAACTTGCTTCAGCCGTTCCATGTTCTCTCAATTAGCCTCAAAGAGTACCTGTATCGTTAAAACATAAGTTATCGCTTTCGAAACTCCCTGTCCATGATAAGAGAGACAGACATAAATAAATTGGTCAACCAGTTATCCTCATCGCCGTGCCATTCATAGGCGAAGCGCACAGCGATACGGTCATCACCGAACACCCAGAGTGCGAGAAAATTATTTATGGCTTTTACTATTGGCTCAGAAGGGTTTCAATGGCCTGCTTTATCTCAACCTCATCACCAACCTTGAAGTCTCTATAGGTGTCGACGATCTGGCCATTGCGGTCGAGCAGGAAGGAGCGCGGCAGATTTCGAATTCGGTATGGGATACCAATGTCTCCAGTCGGGTCAGCAAGAACGGGATAATCTACCGGGTAATCTTCCAGAAACACCAGTCCGTCTTCAGTATTTTCATCCACATTGATGGCAATGATTTCAAACTCGCTGGTGCCTATTTCCTTGCGCATTTGATTATATGCCGGTAGTGAAGCAAGGCAGGGTGGGCACCAGGAAGCCCAGAAGTCTACGAACACAACCTTGCCCCGGTAGTCAATCAGGCTGATTTGTTGGTCGGTATTCACAGCGATGCCACTAAACAGCGGTGCAGCTTCCTGGGCCAGCACGGGTTGTGCCAGGAATAACATCAGCCAGAATGCTGTAAGAATTTTAGAAACCATAGGTTGCCGATAAGCCATAGGAGTAGCTGGTAGTAAATTGCACGGCATCATTCAAGTTGCGCGCGATCGGTATGCGTCCATTTAATCCAATAGTAAGGCTATCCGTCACAGCGTATTGCACTGCAGGGACGAAATCCAGCCATTTACCACCGGTATTGGGGATCTGGAATCCTATTCTGCGGTCACGGCGAGTACTGCGGTAGCGAAGTGCGGCTGAATAGCCAAATTTGGTACCAATGCTCTGACTGATACCAAAGGCAAAATTAAACTCATCCCCAAAGGAATAGTCACGATCATTTTCGTCGTTATAGGTGTAGTTTGCCGACGTATTCAACTGTAACGTAGCGGCCTGGTTAAATGCATAACTGTAGCTGGTCCAGAGTATTTTACCGACGGCTCCCACGCTCGGGTGCATGTCTTCGGAAAGTGTAATCCCGTTGCTTTTAGCATCATCCTTACCGGTGGGGATGCGCACACCGAGTCCTAGGGATAATTCGTGGCGCGAAAATGGCGTAATAAACAGCGGTGTATATCTTGCCAGAATGACGCTGTCGCCAAACCCGGAAGCACTGGAGCTGCTAAAAAAACTGGCGCCTATAGTGCGGTCGTGTTCAATGTGTGAGATCAGAGCAGAAACTGCCCAGCGATCAGTTAAGGCGTAACTGGCAGATATGACCTGTGAAAGCGCACTGCGATCACGGTTCGTCCTATCGCTCAGATCATCAGAACCACTCACCAGATCACTGATTTGGTGATCCTCGGTGGAGAAATTAATAAACAACTGACCGGGTTCGCTGGCAGAGGTATCTATTGAGGTAAGCAGAGGGACACCGGCGCAACTGCAGGTAGCCGCATTTACCGGAAATTGAAAGCTGAACAAAAGCAGTAGCAGGAATGGTCTTCTAATAACTCGGGTTACCATTGATGTATTTCCGCACCCTGGAAAAAGGCAGTCCAGGCATACCAGTAGGCAATATAGGAATTGGTTTTCTGCAATTGCTGCCCGGTTCTTGCACCGCTAACAGCCGTTCCCAAAATATCCCATTGATTGCCTTCTTCGTCCTGCATTACTATGGGTAGCTTATTCTGTACGGGTTCGAAGTTCAGCACAGTGCAATCTTCCAGTTCACGGTTATACACCACACCGAAATTGTAACTACGACTGCCGACTGTCACCACCTGCATATCACCAACCGTATCGTTGATTACTTCCACATTAGGATCAAAATTTCTGATGGGATAGACTTTGGAACTGGAACCCACATTGATGCCCAACACTCTTTCCTTACGATGCAGACGGAGATCGTTCAGATTATCAACCACGAATAACAAATTCTGAGAGATCCGGAACGAACCATAATTATAGACGTCGTAGTTCCAGGGGAAGCCAGTTTCTGGCGATAATAATGTGGTTGTAGGATACATTTGCTGCCAGGTTCCCAGGTTGTCTCTATTACCTGGATTCGCTCCGGGATGCGTTGAATCTCCTCACCTCTGATGGATTGTTCGAGCATTTGTGACCAGAGGCTGAAGGTTTTGCGGTCGTACAAAACCAGGTTGGAATTGTATAACAAACCGGAGGTGCCGAATGTCGGGTTACCGGGCTCCATAAATGCCTGCCATAACACGGCCGAACCGGTGAGAGGGCAGTAACTCAGCGTGGCTTGTTCGAGTTCACCGTCAATCATGAAAGTCTCATTAACCACCTCGTGATAGTTTAAGATGTTATGGGGATAAGCACGGACATCGTCGCCAATTTTCACGCCAACCACTAACTCCACATCATCCAGCGGGGAATTGAAGGAATTCTCGATAAATCTTGGAGACTCCAGCGGTGCTATACCATCCGGCCCGGGTCCTCCACCAACGATGTCAGCCAATGGTACCGTGGCACCGGCTAGTATTGGCGGTTTATCCAGATTTTGACTGCGATCGGGTTCTGGCCTTGTACACGCTGGAACGGGCGGAGGCTGAGACGCTATAAGATCAGCAGTTGCGAGTCGAAAGCGTACCGGGCTATCGCTTACCAGGGTAAGCTCGGCGCGATAAGCGACGTCACCCAGTAAGACCGAGGGTATGGACAGGATCGAGCCGTCAAATGAGCTTGCCCCCTCTACGCTTGTGTCGCTTAACTCCACTGCGTTACTTAACTCCAATTCGGCCGGATCTGTGTCGGCCACAATAGTTAAATCTACGCTGAAGAAACGCCCATTAACCGCGACCGCGGGAATCGATAAGACATTGTCTGAGATACTGGCATCCTGAGTCTGTGAAAAGGCCACGGCAGGAAGACCCAGAACCAGCAGTACCAGTGTGCGTAACATAAGTGTATATTTTCCGGTTTTGGAATAGTGCTCGAGCATGTTGAAACGGCTCCCCCCGTCAGGGATCACTCCCTGCCTATTGTTCTGTACCTGCAATACTAAAGAGTATGCGATACCTAGTAGAACGGACTAGTCGTTACTTGCTTTCATCTTAATTGGCCAAATTTTCCATGGATTGGACAAATTTGGACAGGCTAAACCAGAGGAAAGGTGCCCAAAAAATCGGGCGATGTGACTTGAGCCATACTTTACAGCAACAAAAAAAACAGGCTCAAGCACTAAAAAAGGGTCAGTTGAAACTCTATATGGCTAAGCTCCATATATCACGTTGCCGGCGACTGCTGTGGGAACTATTTCGATGGTGAGAATGCCATAATAGTCAGAGCGCCCAGCCCAAAGCACAGTCACCAGTTGTGTGCAATATTCAGACTAAATGGCCTTTGCAGGTGATTACTCGGGCAGTCGAGGGTATTATCTAGGGAGTCTCTGATCAATTATTCATTGCCTCTGGCCTGCAGAGCAGCCGTAACTCAAGGCGGGTTCCTGCAGTAATGTTTGCTACCTTACAAAGGGAGCCAACGCGGAGATACGGCTGCTCTGAAGGCCCTAGCGGGCGCGACTTGAAGCGCGCTTCTGCGTTGTTGCAACCCTTCAAGGA
>PBTO01000060.1 GCA_002726595.1 Gammaproteobacteria bacterium
GAATTTCGGCTCTTCATAGGTATAAGCCCACTGCCAGGCATAATCATACTTGGCGATGTTGATCAGCTCCTCGCTGGTGCCGTCCGCATAGTCGGCGTAGAAGCGCATATACTTGCCGCGGAAGTGCATGTGCGAGAGGAAGCTGTACAACTCCACGTCTCCGGTCAGGGTTATGGTGGATGTCTGAGTAAAGTCCTTAGCGAAGGCCGGAATGTCGGTCCAGGTAGGAGTGAATATGCATGCACACTGACCAGACAATCTTTCCTCAGGCACCTCACCTTCCGGATAAAACCAGACTCCGATCTCACCGGCGTCAACAGTTTCCTGACCATTGGCGGTGTAGTGCAGCTGCACGGCAAGTTCGGAACCGTCGCGCAACAGCCCCCCGGTATTGGGAGGATTCATACGGGGCTCGGCGCCAGGCACANAAGGCGTAAGACCTGGATTACCTGTATCGCCANCNCCAGGGTTTCNGTAGCCGCGGCCNTGNCCNGCATTTTCNGGNGGGATGATGCGGTGAAGGGTATGGTGTAATACCCCGGGGTCACCGGCGANATACTGGNNGGCACGTACCCAGCGATCCTNTCCAATGTCGATGGNNNCGGTNNNGTCATATAAATANGGNATCNNACCGGTAGCGGGTATNGATTTTGGTGGNATCTTGATGATGTAGTCAGGGTCACCGAAGGCCCATTTGCTTGCCGGCCAGGTCTTNTCTGCCANTGGGTCTGAGTTGCCGTCTCTTGGCGAACCTGCGGCTATCCAGTGCAATATTTTCTGGATACCGCTGTCTCCCACCAAACCGTCATTGACGAAGTCGCCAATGTGCGGGTCGAGCTGACCGGGAGGCATACGGTTGGTCATCAATACCTCACGAATCATAGGTGACCACGCCTCTATCATGGAGTGAC
This sequence comes from Gammaproteobacteria bacterium, assembly GCA_002726595.1. Taxonomy (GTDB): domain Bacteria; phylum Pseudomonadota; class Gammaproteobacteria; order Pseudomonadales; family Pseudohongiellaceae; genus UBA9145. The sequence continues at coordinate 912 of PBTO01000060.1, forward strand.
TATTCATCGCAAAGGGTCCAATGCCGCCTTCACGGTGACAGCTGGCGCAATTCTCCAGAATGACAGGGGCGATCTCTTTTTCGTAGGAAGGCGTGGCTTGACTATGGGCAAGTCTGACTGGAAAGGCTACAGCTTCTCCAGTGGTAGCTAGCACTGGATTGGCAATTGGCTGCCCTGCCAACTTCGTTGCCAGAGCCTGTTCAAACGCTGTGCCCACTGGGCCGCGAAACTCTACGGTGAAAGATTTTGGGTCAAAGAGAAAGACTTCCCCAGTCTTGTCTACGCCCAATGCTTCAGAAATCAGTTGTGTATCATCCAGCAATACCTTGATATTACTGTCGAGACGGGCAAGGTCCGCTGCCACCGAGTCTCGATCCTGATTGCCGGTAGGATTGATCATAAAGAACTCGATTCCCTGCCCATCATAGCGGGCTTGCAGTGCCTCAAACTCGTCTATTGCATTGGCAGTGGCTGCGCTGCCATTGGCCTGCACCAGAAAGGCTATGGCAGCATGATCGTCATACCAACTCATCAAGTGGGAATAACCTTCCTGATCCAGCAGGGCGAAATTGCCTACTCGATCGGCATCGGCGGCGCTGGATAATACTGGTATCAGGGCCAGCATCGTAAACAACCCTATCACGATAATTTTTTTCATGGCTCACTCCTCAAATACACACAACACAACGTCTGCGCCACTGTGTAGNAGTATTTATCATTTAAGTTTTTGAAAATTTTACTAATTCTCTGCTTTAAGTCTGCTATATCGGCGAAACAGTTTTAACAGCCTGGATATTTTTGCTTTAAAGCAGCACTAATCCAAAACTATCCAAAGTATAATTGTGCTTTTACAACGAAGAAGTTTAAGTCCTTAGATTTCACTTTTATTGATTTATGTCAAGTTGTTCATCCAAACAGAGAATACCAGATTGATCCGCTCAGTCCCAGCAAAAAGTCACCCGATAAGCTCACTAATGCATCCCCCAATATTTCTGGAAAACGTGTCCGCGGAAACGTCTTCGTGCTAGGGATCGAACAATTCGAGATCAACTGTCTCGGCCATGGCTCGGTAACCTGCATCACTCGGGTGTAGCCAATCACCGGATTGATATGACTCGNTGAATCTGGCCGGATTAGCAGGATCGCGAGCTGCCGCGTCGAAATCGATTACTGCATCATAGATCTGGGAGGTACGGATCCATGTGTTGAATGCCAGCCGCTTGGATTCACCGACCGCGGTAAAATAGTTTGATAAGTAAACTTGACATACCCCCAAGTCCCTTCAGCGAGCCTTGGGGGTACCGCACTGGATCTGGTTGAGATCGGCACCAAGAAAGCGTTACGACGCATAACTCAGTACGGGTAATCAACAAGCCTTGGCAGCCCGGGTTTCCACCAATCCGGCAGGGGAGCCCAGTTATCACGATTTGGCATCTCCACGTTCGGCAGATTCTGGGCGTCGAGTACTTCATCTTCCTCGACGAGATCGTTTAAGAAGAACAGATAGGCCGTCAGTGCATAAACTTCATTGGCGGTGAGGGTGCCTTCCGCATTGAGAGGCATGCCGCGGTTGATGAAATCCCATACCGTCGTCGCGTATGGCGAGCGGATCGGCAGAATTCGGCCTAATGACCAGGGGTCGGCATTTGCTCTCCGTTCGTTTTTTACCAACCTGGGTGCGGGTCCTCCTACTCCTGCCACCCCGTGGCATCCAACGCAGGCTTTCTGCAGGTAGACCTGCGCGCCTTCCACGGCTGATCCTTGCCCTGGCGGGAGTTCCTCCCCTGTCGGGCCGATGGAGATATCCCAGGCACGGATTTCATCTGCACTCGGGGTTCTTCCTATGCCAAAGGTGGGCGACTGCGCTTGCGCAGAGCCCACCAGAAGTATCAGCAGCGGGAGAAGCTTAAGTAATCGCATTATGTACGCTCCCATCGCTCTCGACCCGCCACGGCTGAATTGAATTGTCCTGGCCCCTCACTCTGCCTGGCTGACCCCGCTGGGTCCAGTACTCAGTTATCTGAGCTCGCATCGGTTGTACACTGCCCAGCTCGTCTGTACAGCGTGACATAAGCTCGCTCTCTGATCCGTCCCACTCCCAATTGAGGGTGAACCGGGTATGTGCCATACGATGTGCAGTTCCGCGAATCTGGGCGTCCGTCCAGTTTCGGCCACCGTCAGTGGATACTTCTACCCTGGCAACGGCTCCGCCGCCGGACCAGGCCAGTCCCTTGATCTCGTAAAAACCACGGCCGGCCAGCTGTTGTCCTCCGGACGGATAGGTGATAACCGATTTAGGTCCGATCTGCAAACTCAGCGCGGCATCGTCGGCATCCTGACGAAGATGCCCATAGTCGCTGTAGGTCATGTAGAACTGGTCCACTACCTTGATTCGCCGCAGCCACTTCACGGAGAGAATTCCTTCGAAGCCGGGAGCCAGCAGTCGCAGTGGGAAGCCCTGCTGGGGACGTACCGCCTCGCCGTTCATGCCGTAGCACACCAGACAGTCGTCCATCGCCTTCGACATCGGAATGCTCGATGCTCCTTTCACTTCCTCGACCCCTTCTGCCACAATCCAGTTTCCCCCTTCTTGCACGCCCGCCTCATTGAGCAGCGTAGACAGGAGCACGCCGGTCCATTCAGCACAACTGGTCATCCCGTGTGTCTCCTGTACCGTGGTGTGACGGCGGTTCGCACGATTCCCTGCACACTCGATGAAATGCATGCGGGTAACGGAAGGAAGACGCTTCAACTCATCCACGGTGAAGATCAGTGGACGTTCCACCATACCGTGGATCATGAGGCGATGTTCCGCAGGATCGATGTTGGGAGTGAAGGAGCCACGTGTGGTCCCCACATAGTGGAGCGAGGATGGCGTGATCACGCCCACCGAATCCTGTAGTGGTGCGGCAATATGAAAGTCGAGCCCAAAGGCATCGGGTGACGGCCTGCCGCCGTGGGGTATGCGAGTCGACGTCACGTATTGGGAGCGCTCGCCATAAGCGACTCGTTCGTCGGTTCCCTTGATGAATGCGCCAGGTGCTGGTGTCTGGCCGACCGCGGGCTTTGCCGCTCCCAAGCCCAAACCACCGGCCAACGCTGCCCCGCGTTTCAGGAATTCCCTTCGAACAGATCGTTTCAAACTCATAGCTTTCCCCTTCTTATTATGAAGTTACGCGAAAATCGCTCCCAGTCCCTCAANAGTATACTCAATGCATTGTAGACGAGCAACGACCCTAACCGTTGTTGTGGCGTTGCTATTTGTTCGGCTATAAGCAAAAAAACAAATTAGCCAAGAGCCGACATTCCGCTATCACTTTCGCTTTTAATTCGTATTCGCTGCTTGTTCTCCTGCCTGGACCTGACCGCCGCGGCAATTATCCAGCTGGAGCACGTCTTGAATGTGCTTGAACAGGGCGGTCGGTTTGCCCGCGATCATGAAGACACCGGCAGGGCGCTGGTCAGATCATTGAACGTTTCACAACGAGCCCAGGCAATAACCGATGACACCGTGCGCAGAGATATTGTTACCGGCAATCAATATCCAATCGATGGAAGCAGGTATGCCCCATTACCACCGTGTGCAGGGCCTGTCATTTCTAATTGAATACGACAATGTGCAAAATGGAGCGAATCATGTACATTCAGTATGGTGAGATTACAATGATGACTTTGGCCGTGACGTGCTGCGTGATCATCACAATTCGGTAGCGCACTGGTATCTGCCGAGCACCGGGCCAGAATCAAGCATCTTAAAAAAGGAGCACAGGGTCATGAATAATTACAATATTAAGAATCTCCTTCCGGGACGGGCTGGTGGCCTATTTGTGTCCGTGGTCCTGCTGACACTGAGTATTTTCTTGCCTGCCAATGCCCAGGTTCTGGATGGGCCTGATCCAGCGCAAATGGAGGATGCACCCCATCTTGGCTATCGTGCGGTCGAACATGGCTTGAAGATTCCGGCTGATGTGGAAATGGGCGCGCCATCCAGCGTGGTCTGGACGTCCCAGAACCGACTGCTGGTGTTCAACCGAGGTCCCAATCCCTTTATGGAATTCAATGCCAATGGCGAATTTGTGCGGAGTTGGGGGCAGGGAGAATACCTGAGACCACATGGCATGCGCCTCGATCCCGATGGCAATATTTGGGTAACAGATGTCAACAATCATGTAGTGAGAAAAATGAATCTCGCTGGCGAGGTCTTACTGACCATCGGCACACCTGGGCAGGCAGGCGAGCCTGAAGACGGCCTGCTCAATGAACCAACAGATCTGACGGTGAATCCGGCCGGTGAAATCTTCCTGCTGGCAGGCCACGGTCGTGGTACACCACAGGTGTTAAAGTTCGACAGCGCTGGCAAATTGATGATGAAGTGGGGAGGTCCCGGAACCGGACCTGGTCAGTTCGATACGCCTCATTCGATCGTGGTCGACCAGGAAGGTCTGATCTACGTTGCCGATCGGCAGAACCGCAGAATCCAGATTTTCGATGACCAGGGAACCTACCAGAAAGAATGGGGCTATAAGGGCCTTCCCTGTGGACTCCACTTTACGGAAGATCATCAGCTCTATATGGTAAGCGGATTCTCGGGGGAGATTCTACGCCTCGATGCGAACGGCAAAGCGATTGGGGCGGCCGGTCAGCCAGGGAAAGGGCTGGGAGAGTTTGGCGAAGCGCATTATATGACCATTACACCGAACGGTGTCATTTTTATTGCCGATACGATCAGACCTGCATTGCACAAATACATAAAAATTTAGGGCGGAAAGAGTTGAATATGAACAAGCTATATAGATTATTTTTGGTTATAACATTGGCAGTCTCTCTGGGGGGTGGAATCAACCTTGCGCTTGGACAGGGGAGAGGCTTCGATGGAGTCGAGCTGACAATCGTGCCGGTGGCCAGTAACGTCTATATGGTGCAGCGGCCGGGCGGCGGTGGCAACATCGGTGTTCAGGCCGGCCCGGAGGGTGTACTTTTAGTGGACTCGCTGTTCGCGCCATTGTCTGACAAACTGGTCGCGGCAGTACGGGAAGTGACCAGCAGTGAGATTCGATTTCTGATCAACACCCACATTCATGGCGATCACATCGGCGGCAATGAGAACCTGGCCGAGACGGGCGTATTGATCTTTGCTCACGACAACACTCGCCTGCGCTTTCTGGCAGATAATACCCGTATTCCCAGACGGGGAGGGAGTGTCGGTGCCCCGCCACCAGTGGGCGGACGACCAGTGGTAACGTATAACGACGAGATGAGTTTCCACCTCAACGGTGAGAATGTTCGCGCCTTTCTGGCCCCGCCGGCTCATACCGATGGTGATACATTTGTCTATTTTCCCAATGCGGACGTGCTTCATCTGGGCGATGTATACCGCACCACCAGTTACCCGATCATTGATCGGTACAATGGTGGCACACTGGCAGGAACCATTGCGGCGCTGCAACAGGCTATCGCGCTGGCCGGTTCGGACACCAAAGTTATTCCCGGTCATGGCCTCAGCATTGTTGGTCGTGCAGAGATGGAAGAGTTCCTCGCGATGATCCTCGACGTCCGCGACCAGGTCTTTTCCATGATCGTGGAGGGGAAGAAGCTGGAAGAGGTAATGGCGGCTCGACCGACCGCTGCGTATGATGAGCAATGGGGTCAGGAAGCGGGTTGGACGGCCACCGATTTCGTACCGATTGTGTACTATGAGCTGGGTGGATCAGGACGCCTGGAGGACCGGTAAGCATTCTGCTGACCTGGCAGGCAATGGTCATGATCAGTAACACCAAGGGGGCATGTTAAATGGTTTTTACACGTTTTGGATTAGTTGTAATCTGTGTTGTTCTACAGGGCTGTGCTGCCAGCCAGGCCCCCTTATATGATCCCGTTACCTGGTATGCGGTAAACTCCGGATCGCGCCTGACCATTGTTGTTTATGATAATGTCTGCAAACGCAGACACGGCAATGTGCGTCTCAGTGGCAGACGAGAAACTGCAGTGACCACATGTGGAGATAGTGAGGGCCGTGCCAACGTGCGTTATCAATTGGAAGGGTATATGGCGAGTGCTGGCGATTGGGTCGAAAGAAGTCGTGTTACTCAGAATCAGCGGATATATGTTCAATGAGTGAGATCTGGCGCTGCAGTAAGTAGTCTAGGATTTCTTGAGGCCCTGGCCCTGACGCTGGGCTTCCACACCCAATGAAGTCAGATCATAGCTGTAGGGCTGTTCCTGGGCAATTTCATAGGTTTGCATGTCCTGCACAATCGGATCAGGTTTGGGCCAGTGCCAGGGCATGCCCAGAAATTCAGCCCGGCGCGGCCAGTCCAACAGGATGTAGCGGGCTCTCTTGGCGTTTTCAGGATTAAAAATTCAGGTGAACGAACCGCAATGGGCAGCACCGGGCGCAGGTTTACTGTTACATCGTAATGCGTTTTCAGGGCCAGCATGTCTAGCGCAGCAAGGTAAGAATAGGGACTTCTGAATGAAAAATAGACATCGACGGATTTTGGCATCAGGCTTCCTGTTTCGTTATCAGCCATCAGTAGATCCGGGCGATTAAACCGCATTTCCCAGCGTGACTATTGTCACTTGATTCACTTAACGTGACAATACGCAACCTGAACTGATTGATAGTCTGAGAACTGCGTAGGAAAGCTTTTAATGAAAACCACTGGTGCGCCAAACTAGCCAGGAGGCGAGATCGTGCTGCTATATTTGGGCCAGACAATATGACGGCTTATGATTATATTATCGTCGGTGCAGGCACCGCCGGTTGCGTACTGGCAAACCGCCTATCAGCCGATCCCGATGTCAGCGTGTTGCTGCTAGAAGCAGGCGGTAAGGACAATTATTTCTGGATCGATATTCCTATTGGTTATTTGTATACCATCGCTAATCCCCGAACCGACTGGTGCTACCAGATCGAGCCGGATAAAGGCTTGAATGGTCGCACCATTGGATACTCCAGAGGAAAGGTGTTAGGAGGTTGTTCTTCAATTAATGCCATGATCTATATGCGCGGTCAGCAGTCCGATTTCGATCATTGGGCAACGCTTGGCAATAGGGGTTGGGGCTGGGATGAGGTGCTCCCCGTCTATAAGAAATCTGAAAATTATGAGCACGGCGCGGACGAATTCCATGGCGCCGACGGTGAACTGCATGTGGCCGAACGCCGGGTAAACTGGGAGATTCTTGATGCCTGGCGTGATGCCGCTGCAGAGTGTGGTATCCCGAAAATAGACGAATTCAATCGCGGGGATAATTTTGGTAATGCCTACTTCCAGATGAATCAATACAGGGGTTCACGCTGGAGTGGAACCAGTGCCTTTCTGCGGCCGGTCATGTCCAGAGATAATCTGCGGGTATTGACTGAAGCCCATGTGGAAAAACTGGAGATAGACACCGCTGGCGGGACAAGACGTGCCACGGGCGTAAGGGTAAGAATCGGCAATGAGGCCGCTCAGACGATCGAGGCAAATAGAGAAGTCCTGCTTGCTGCCGGTTCGATTGGTTCACCGCAAATTTTGCAACTGTCTGGTATTGGCGCGGGGGCACTACTACAGGAGAAGAATATTGGGAGTGTGCATGACCTGCCCGGTGTCGGTGAGAACCTACAAGATCATTTGCAGGTGCGCAGCGTTTACAAGGTGCAGAATACGGTCACGTTGAATCAACGGGCCAATTCTCTGCCAGGTAAAATTAAAATGGCGTTGGAGTATTTCCTGTTCAAGAGTGGGCCACTCACCATGCCCCCGTCTCAACTGGGCGCTTTTGCGAAAAGCGATCCGCAGCAGCCCACCGCCAATATTGAGTGGCACGTGCAGCCGCTTTCACTGGATAAATTTGGCGATGCCCTGCATAGCTTTAATGCCATTACCCCGTCGGTCTGTAATCTGCGTCCGTCCAGTCGTGGGCATATACGCATCAAGAGCAATGACTCAAATGACTATCCGGCGATCACGCTAAACTACCTCTCCACCGAGGAAGACCGGCAAGTGGCTGTGGCGGGTTTGCGCTTTACTCGTGAGATCATGGCGGCGCCGGCACTGGCGAAGTTTCAGCCACGGGAATGGAAGCCCGGGCCAGAGCTTAAAACCGCTGCGGACCTTCTGCAAGCGGCGGGCGATCTTGGCACCACCATCTTTCATCCAGTTGGCACCTGTAAGATGGGCCATGATGAATTAGCCGTGGTGAATGATCGCCTGCAGGTACATGGCGTCGATGGCCTGCGCGTCATCGATGCTTCCATCATGCCAATGATTACCTCCGGCAACACCAACGCGCCTACCATAATGATTGCGGAGAAGGGAGCGGAGTTTGTAATACAGGATGGGTAAATGGCAGAAATTCCAGGCAAGTGGTGAAATATTCATGCTACGCTGGAATTGCCCGATACAATTCCCTGCGTAATATTCCCCGGACGGTGGCCCTGACGGCATTGGCACGTCGGCAGCGTTCTTCTGCAGCGATCTCCTGGCCCTTCAAATTGTCCAGTTCACCGCTGTACTGAGTTAATTTCTTATCCATCAGGGCCATAGATTGGGTGAACTGATCGGTCAAATCTATTTGCTTAGTCATCTCCCACCCGGTCTGAGCCAGCATATCGGGATAGGATTGCTCTATCTCGCCAAAAGGTGGACCCCCATCAAGTACCAGTTGCTGGTCTTCTGCTGAAAGATTTGTGGTTGGAAATATAACGGGAAATACCATGCAGCCACCCGGGGCCACACAACGCCGACATTCCTCCAGCACTTCTTTCTTTTCCGGCAGGCAACAGAGCACATCAGAATGAAATACCGCATCAAAACTGGCTGTGGGGAAAGGTAGCAGGCTACCGGAGGCGGAAGCTACCGCCACTTTCTCGTCGAGACCGTCGGTTGCCGCGCGCCTGTGCGCAATTTCCAGGCCGTCCAGAGGCAGGTCGGTAAGCAGCGCCTGGCAAGCTGTTTGTTCTGCCAGCTTTAATCCGGGCCAGCCAGTACCGGCACCCAGCTCCAGCATGTATTTGTCCTCGTTGAGTCCCAGCAGCGCGATGATTAACTGAATTTCATCTACAGTGGTCCAACTTGACGCCCCATAGTCACAGCCGCAAACGCAGCGCTCAATATCCCGGACCAGATCGGACTCCACATGCCGATAGCGTTCGACAAATCGATCCTGGACGTCTTGTACAGAAAGTAGTTTGTTCATGATTATGTAGTTGGAGTATGGAGTTTAGGTAGCTAATTGTGAAGTAGTCTGGCTCCCTTACAATAGGGTGCATTCTATCCCTGTTAGCGTTAAGGTGAGCTGTACTGATCGTAAAATCAACGATTAGCATCCGATGGGAGCAACAGCAATGATTTGTCTTTTCTCATCAGGCAAGCGCCTGGTTAAAATTCTTTCAGTTACTATTTCACTGGCACTGTTTTTGTGTTTTCCCGCTCAGCTCTCGGCGCAGCAGGACGGGAATGCTCGATACTATGTCACCACCGGAGCTGACTCCAATGGTGACGGTAGTCGTCTGGAGCCATTTAATGCTATCGCTCAAGCCGAGGCCGCTTCGGCCCCGGGTGATACTATTTATTTGATCTCTGTTGCTTCGACAGATGTAGTTAATGGTGGCATCGTATTAAAACCCAGGCAGAAATTAATCGGTGTCGGCCCAGATGGTAAGCTGCTGGAAAATGTCAACGACCGGATTCGAATGAGCAATACCACCGCAAAGCTCGATGGGGTGATGGTGCAGTTGGCCGATCACAACGAAATTGCGGGAATACATTTTGTGAATATGCGCCACCACGCCATTTCCTCAGCTAATTCCAACTATTCTGGAACCACTATTCATCACACATCGTTCTCGGGGAATGCGCCTGAACATATCGAGGACGAGCGCGGTCTGGTTTATGCCATTGCTCTGGATGCTAACTCCGGCCATCAGGATTCTGTCAGTATTCAGAGCAGCGATTTCCGTGAGGGTGAGGACCTGGGTGCTATCCGGGTATTTCAAAGCGGTGACAGCAGCGGCGACTACCACTTTCAGGACAACCACTTTTCCGACCTCGGGGGACGACCCTATTTCCTGCGATCCCAAAACAGCAGTCGAATCGAGTCCGTCATTCTGGATTCGACAGCGGATAATATTGGCCTTGGTGACAGAAATTCCGACAGTATCATCCCCTACCTGATGGGCCAGTCTGAGCAGGTAATGCTGATACAGAATTTCCACTACCGCAATACCAGACAGGTAGGCAGTCCTTCGAATACTGGCATCGAAGCATTTCTGTTTGGTCAGCCGCGGCCCGATGAGGCTAATTGGTGCACGCGCTGCAAGTTAACGATGAAAATAATCGACAGCGTTATCGAGGATGCGGTCACCGATCCAATTCAGTTTTCCAACAATGGCCGGAATTCCGAGCTCAACCTTGAGATCAGGAACAATCGAATTCTCGGTGGTAATCCGCGGCAGGGCGGAGGCGCTATTTCTCTCAATCTACAAAGTGTTGCCAACAGTGGCAGTAGGGTAACCCTGCTGGTGCAAGACAACGAGATCAGTGGCGCTACCGGCTACGGCTTCTCGATGAACAATCGGGGTGGGGGAGAAGACTACAGCGCCATCATCGACTTTGGTGGTGGTGCGCTCGGTAGTCAGGGCAACAACCGCTTCACTGAAAACGCAAAAGGTGACCTGCGTGTTCCACTGCGGCCTATTACTGCGCGAAATAATCAATGGGATAATGCAGAGCCAACAATTTATCAGGGTGATGGTGAGCCGATGACGAAGCACGAGGTTGATTTCAAATAGATGACCAGTTTGAAACCGTTCGCCTGGAACAATCTTTGGGAGCAATAATCAGGAATCCTGTATACAAAAAAAATTATTTGTCAGAAAAAAATAACCGGAGGATTGACATAAAACAATTCGGAGCAAACTAAATTAGCCTACTCTTCTCTTTTCCCATCGCAAGACTAGGAAGGCTGGCCAATGCTGATAGCGCCCGCTTACAAAAAAATGGCAGGAACCTCGGCGGTATTTCTGTCTGCCGATTTTGGCAAAGCTTCCCCGGTTGAACGCGATGGCCTGATCTGGTCGGCTGCGGAATTGCATCTGGAGCAGCTGCCGGCACAACACCAACGTAAAGCGGCAATATCTACTGTGCTTGCCCTAGAGGGGCTGGAGGACTATGACCGGCCAGAAGACGGTGATTTGCGCCGGGTAGAATCGGTCGATGCGGATTTTGTTTACTTTGGTCTTATTCAGGGCTGGGTGCAAATCCTTCAGCAATCCAGCCTGAGCCAGAGCACCTGATTAAGCCATGGATTCAATTGGCTGCTCGGAGACTTTCCTGCATTAATACTTTCTTCGATATATTGCCTCTCCAGTAGCAATTCTCTAATCTGTGTGTAATAGCCAGCCTGTTGTAGTGACAAAAGTGAAAGGTGGCTGATACCGATTTGAATCATTCTTGAAAAAATGGCTGCCACTGTGTGGCAGGGGAGGAATTTATGTCACCGAGTCGAAGAGACTTTCTAAAAGGTGCTGGCCTGGCAACGGTTGCTGCTGTATCTGCCAACCCGGCAGGCCGAAGGCGTGTCCAGGCCCAGGTGATCGAGAGCCCGCCAATCAAGATGGTGCAAACCGAGGTGCTGGATATTGGCTACGAGGAGCACGGTAGTGGCGATGGTTTTCCCATCTTGCTGCTCCACGGCTTTCCCTATGATGTACGATCGTTCGATGGAGTCGTGCCGCCCCTGGTCGACGGAGGATTCCGTGTATTGGTTCCCTATCTTCGCGGCTATGGCCCTACGCGATTTCGTGACCCTGCTGCACCACGCGTTGCAGAGCAGGCAGCGATTGCCCAGGATGTGATCGATTTTGCCGATGCACTGGATTTAGCACAGTTTGCTACGTCGGGATTTGACTGGGGTAATCGAGCCGCCTGCATCACGTCGATCCTGCATCCTGACCGGGTGAAAGCGCAGGTTGCTATCGGTGGCTATTCTGTACAGAACACACTCACCCCCGGGCGGCCGGGCCCGGCTGCATTGGAGGCCAGACTCTGGTATCAGTGGTACTTCAATACCGAGCGCGGACGCGCCGGGTTGGAGGCCAACCGTCGCGATATTATTCGTCACCTGTGGGATACCTGGTCGCCGACCTGGAGCTATACGGATGCAGCCTTTAATCGGTCCGCCCCGTCGTTCGACAATCCAGACTTTGTTGAGGTTGTCATCCACTCCTACCGTCACCGCCATGTGAATGCAGCTGGAGAAACGCGTTTTCTGGAGGTGGAACGGCAACTGGCGCAGCGACCCGTAATTGAGGTGCCTGCTATTGTGTTGAGAGGGGCGGATAGCGGCTTCGGTCGCCCCTCTGCAAATCCGGCCGGGGATCAGGCCAGGTTTCCCAATCTCGTTGCCCGCCGTATTGTCGAAGGAGCAGGGCATGACTTACCTGCACATCGGCCAGAAACTGTGTCGAGTGCGCTGTTGGAGCTGTTATAGGTAAATAGGGACAGGGGTAAATTGGAACGGAGGGATTGGTTTGGTTAAAAGGGACGCACAAACGTAGAGGGACGGAGGGATTAAATTTTGATCAATCCTCAACTATTCTATTTTTTTTTGACCGTTTGCGAAAGATTGATCAAAATTTAATCCCTCCGTCCCTCTACGTTTGCGAAAGATTGATCGAATTTTAATCCCTCCGTCCCTCTACGCCCCTCTACGTCCTCTACGTCCAATCCCTCCGTCCCTCTAATCAGTTAGTTGACCGGTTCGATTCGAAACAGTGCGCCATTCTCTTCATCGGTCAGAACATAAATATGACCGTCTGGTCCTAGACGTATATCCCGGATGCGGTGTTTCAGTTCAGTTAGCAGGGATTCGCGGCGAATCTCTTCTCCCCGGCTATTAAAAACGATCCGGTCGATATGACCGGTGCGGGGGATTCTTCCCACCATCATGGAACCGACGAGGAGATTGCCCTGCCACTCGGGGAAGTGTTCACCGGTATAGAACAGCATGCCGGAAGGCGCTATGGACGGCCACCAAAGTACTTCAGGGGCTGCGAAACGTTCGAGCCAGGGGGTATCGGTGACCCAGGCTCCCCGGTATTGACGGCTGTAGGAGGCCTCCGGCCAGCCGTAGTTTTGCCCGGACTGTATGATATTGGCTTCGTCCCCACCCTGTGGTCCGTTTTCGACTGCCCATAGATCGCCTGTTTCAGGATGAAAATCCAGACCGAGCTGGTTGCGGTGCCCCATACTGTAAATTTCCGGCTGATAACTGGCGTTTCCGACGAAAGGATTGTCCGTCGCTGCTGATCCGTCGTCATTAAGGCGCAGTAGCTTGCCAAAATGGCTGCTGGTGTCCTGGGCATACTCCCCGGTTGCTGCAAATACGTAAGAACCGCCGACGCTCATGATTAGTTTGCCGTCTGGTGCAAACAGCAGCCTCGACGCAGCCACGCCGGTGTCTACACCTTCCGCTACGAAGATATCCCGCACATCTCTTAACTCATTTCCTTTCAGCGAGCCCCGGGCCAGGGCCACCGTGCGTTCCTGCTCACCTTCGAATTCAAGCGGTTTTGAATAAGTCAAATAAACGATGGAATCGTCCTCCGGATGGAGTTTGATATCCATGAGTCCGGCGCGGATATCACCAGTATCAACTTCCGGAATTCCGGCAATATCCTGCTCCAGTAATTCACCGTTTCTGATTACCCGCAGCGTACCCTTGCCGCGCTCAGTCACCAGAATGTCGCCATTGTTTCTGAAGGCCATGCCCCAGGGATGTTCGAGTTCGTTGGTAATTGGAACTACCCGAATTTGAGGTACTTCAAAGGTGTCGAATTCACTCTGCGGTACCGGTGCCGGCGCAACCGGGTCGTTGCTCTGAGCCTGGACGGCAGCGCTAAATCCCAGCAGGCAAGGTAGTAAAATCTGGACAGCTAATGTTTTTTTCATAATGTTTTAAACCGTGTTGGTCTGCAGAGGCCGGTGGGATTGCTCCTGTCCACTGGCAGCATTGATTATCATGTCTGTGGTCACCGGACTGCGATTAAAATAGTGACCTCCCAATGCATCGGATATGGCGCAGAGCAAGGCGGCCGCGGCACAGCCCTGTATGGGTTCGCCGATGCCCTTGGCCCCTACCGGATTCTGCGGATCGGCCTTGTCGATGGCAGCCCAGTCCATAATAGCCTGGGAATCTAACAGCGAAGGCGGTTTGCTCTGATGGAATGTGACGTTGGCTGGCAGGCCATTTTGTGGGTCGTAAACATGGCGTTCGAATCCTGCCATACCAAAGCCCATGTAGGCGGCACCCTTGATCTGACTGGCCAGGCCCTGTGGATGCAGTACGGTGCCACAGTCCGCCACGCCGAGATAATCCAGAATGTCATATTTGCCGGTTTCCAGATCCAGTTCGATCTGAATAAAACCTGCTGCCAATGCAGGTACCGTACCCTGCTTCTCCAGATTGTCTTTGGCAACGCCGATCAGGCCTGTGCCCGCCAGACCTGCCACCGACGCTGTGGTCATTGGATTAATTCCTTCAGGAGCAAGCTGACCGCTATACCTCCCGCCCAGTTCAATGGCGCGGCTGGCGGCCGCCCCATAACTTATGGAGCGCGTTGGGTCGGACCTTAAGAAGACGCGTTCTGCACCAATGTCGTAGTCCTCCGGTGATCTACCCAGATCCAATGCCGCTATTTCCAGTAATTTTTCCAGGGCATCCACGGCTGCCACATAGTTAGTACGGGTCATGGTGAAGGACGTGTTACTGCCGAACTGACCCAGATTCCACGGCAGGTGTTTGCGACTGTCTCCGCGTTCGACTACACAGTTCTCCCAGCGATATTTCAAGACCTCGGCGGCAACACGCGAGGTACTGGTGTGTGAATAGGTGCCGAGGCTGCCCACGCCGGTGTGAATATGCAGTTGGCCATCGGGCGAGATGCGTACCAGGCCATCGAAGCCATTGCTGCCGGCTGAATGATAGGCCTGCCCCACGCCGACGCCGATGACTTTGCTGCCATTGCGTTGGCCACTCTGTGCCCGTTTCTCCTGCCAGGCAAATTGTTCTGCCCCCTTTGCAAGCGCTTCAGGTAAATGGGAACTGGTGATAGAACTCTGTCTGGCACCATACAGGGCATCGTGGTTCGGTGCGTTGATGCTCCTGATCGCCAGTGGGTCTAGGCCCAGTTCTCGCGCCGCCTTGTCGATTATCGGCTCGAATGCGGCGGCCAGTTGATTCTGCCCCGGCCCACGCTGTGGGCCCTTGCCGGGTGTATTGGTGTATACCGGTAGGCCGCGAAAACGCATGGCCAGTGGCGTGTAGACCAGCGAGACTGCATCTGCAGCCGATAGCCAGTCAGAGAAGGCGGCCTTGCCGCCATTGTCCTGGATGATATAAAGATCTACCGCCGTAATGCGGCCATCTTGGCGGAAGCCAATTTTAACACGACCCTGAAAACCATGGCGGGCCGAACCGATGTAATATTCTTCCTCTCGCGTGATACGCAGCATTACCGCGCGACCGGTGAGTCTGGCGAGGTAGGCGGGAATCGCCATGGAGGGATAGCCACTGCCCTTGGAACCAAAACCGCCACCGCAGAACTCAGCGATAAACACCAGATTCTGCGGTTCAATACCTATATAGGAGGCAACTGTAGGAACGGGAAAACTCTGACTCTGGCTGGAGGCATGCAGGAAGCACTTGCCGTTTTCCCAATAGGCCATGGCAGATCGTGGCTCCATGGAATGGTGTGCATTGCTGGCGGTGACAAAGCTTTCATCCAGCGTTAACTGAGCTTCCGCAAAACCTGCCTCAATATCGCCTACAGTCCATTCAGTCGCCGCCTCTCCCTGAGGAAGCTGATCGTCATCGGCCGCGGCAAAATCCTCCAATGACCAGCGCACGGTTTTAATTCCGTCGCGCGGCGATAGCGGGCTGACATTACCCTCTGAGCGGGCATTAGCACCATCCGGATGCAGACTGGTCAGGGGATCGACTGAGAAGGGTAGCTGCTCAAAGTCGAGTTTGATCGCCTCAATAGCAGCTTCTGCGGTTTGTTCATCCACTGCCGCCACCGCCAGTATGGGATCGCCCACATAGGTGGGTTCATTGGTAAGAATCTGGCCCGCGGCAGCACCCGGGAGGGTGGGGACATCATCTGCGGTAAGCACCGCGATGACTCCCTCTATTCTCAGGGCCGCTGAACTATCTATGCTGCGCACGATGGCATGGGGAATGGGGCTGGTGAGCAAGCGGCTATAAAGCATT
The DNA here is from genome assembly GCA_002726595.1 of Gammaproteobacteria bacterium. Classification (GTDB taxonomy): domain Bacteria; phylum Pseudomonadota; class Gammaproteobacteria; order Pseudomonadales; family Pseudohongiellaceae; genus UBA9145. The sequence goes on from PBTO01000060.1 coordinate 17,166, forward strand.
CCTTCAGCCCTGAAGTCCTCAGTGTATTTAGCGCGTCCTGTAACTTTCGCCTGAACATCCGGGGGCGTGAAATCTTTACCGATTAGAGTGTATGCCATCGTAGTTCCCCTATATTGGAGTTTATGGAAGCATAATTTGGAAAATAGGGACAGATTTATTTATTCATTTTTTTTTGCCAAGCTGAACATAATATATTGAATAAATAAATCTATCCCTATTTAAGCTAATAACGTACTATGCACGCCGACTTCATCTGATAGAGTAAACCAGGTCGCATCTGAGGTTTTCCTCCCTTCCGCGACATACTATCAAGCGAAGTCTACCCATTTACCGAATTTCATCAATCGCTCCGATTGCCTTGGCGCTATGTTGTTAGATCGACTGCATTTAAACAAAGACACACTGCAAGAGCTGCTAACGATTGCCTTACCCATGGTAGTCTCACAGGGTGCATTTGCGGTGATGATCTTTACTGACCGCTATTTCATGTCGCAAATAGATCCTACTCATATGGCAGCATCATTGGGTGGCGGCGTGGCAACTTTTTTTTCCTTCTGTTTTTTCTCTGGCCTGCTTTCCTACGCCAATGCGTTAGCTGCACAGTATCTGGGAGCAGGGGAAATTTGGAAATGCCCACGCGTAGTTACCCAGGGCCTTATCATGGTGCTGTTGAGTTTGCCCTTTCTGGCAGTGATTACCTATTTTGTAACAGGTATTTTCGAGGGTATGGGTCATGACCCGATGCAGGTCGAACTGGAAAAATCCTATTACCTGATTCTGATGTCAGGTTCTGCCATCACCCTGAGCAAAATTTGCATCTCTTCCTATTTTGCCGGTATCGCCAGAACCCGCGTGGTAATGATATGCGATGTGATCGGTCTGGCTTTAAATGTCCCTCTCAGCTATGTCATGGTCTTTGGCAGGCTGGGCTTTCCGGAAATGGGAATCGTCGGTGCAGCTATCAGCACACTGATAGCGACTTCATTTTCACTACTTTTGTTCGTTGCTTTTTATTTGCAGAAGGAACACCGCAAAAGATTTCGTGTACTTGAATCATTCAAATTAGACAGGGCAATTTTGAAACGATTCCTGCGCTTGGGATTTCCATCTGGTGCCGAATTATTCCTGAACGTGGCCGCCTTTAATTTATTTCTTTTAATGTTTCAGTCTTACGGTGTCGTACAGGGCGCATCCGCTGCCATCGTGTTTAACTGGGATATTCTCTCCTTTGTCCCGATGATGGGTTTGAACATTGCTGTGATTAGTCTGATCGGTCGCTTTGTGGGTGCCGGCGATATGGCAAAAACCAACGAAGTGATTGCGGCTGGTTTCTTGTTGGCGCTGTGCTATTCGGCGGTGCTGGCAAGTGTATTTATTCTGTTTCGCTTTCCCCTGGTCGAGGTATTTGCTCCGCCAGACGGAGATTTCGAGGAAATCAGGGCGTTGTCTGCTTTCATGATGATCGGACTCTCCACTTATGCCATGGCCGACGCGGTTATTCTGGTATCCGGTGGCGTACTACGCGGTGCCGGCGATACGCGCTGGTTAATGGCTACTTCTGTTACTTTGCACTGGGCTATGCTGGTGGCTCAATATTTCATTATTCGCGTGCTGCAATACGGACCGCGGGCTTCCTGGTGGGCATTTGTGGCCCTGATACTGTCGATTGCTGTGGTTTATGTTTTGCGCTTGAAAGGTGGACGCTGGCGTGATCCGGAAGCCCTGATGCTGGTAATGGCTGAATAAATCAAACCCTGCTTCTTCCCTGCCGCTTGTTCTATTTCAGGCGATACGAGCTTTACCCAGCAACCTGGTGCATATTGCTTAGCTGGCAACAGAGCACCGATATGGTGCATACTGTGGCTAACAACAACAACTAATCCCGGTATGCGAATGCGTCTGCTAATAACTACCAAGCGCTGGCGCAGGTGTCTTTGCCTGCTGCTCGTTGTTTTGCCATTCCTGGCAACTACCGCGTTTTCCCAGACACGGTATGGCAAAGGCTTATTACGCCAATATTTGATTGCACAACCGCACTCACATCATGGATAGTCTTATGAGCGTGCCGAATATCATCAAACCCTCCCAGGGAAGCCGCATCTATAAAGATGCATCGGGCACCATTCTGTTTGGGCAGCCGCCTGAAGTGTTAAAAGGTTTGTTGTTAAAAGGCATAGGTTCCT
>PBTO01000061.1 GCA_002726595.1 Gammaproteobacteria bacterium
ACGATAATAAGGCTAAATCACTAACCCAGATGAGCTAATGTGTCTCTTAAATCAGGGCTAGCTTTGTCCAGGATGGTTTGACGACGTACAAGCAGGAATTGCATATCTGCACAATTTGTAGGCAACTACGTGGTAAACCTGGCAATCCCGCTTAGTCGCTGGATTCCGGACTAAGATCTCTTATACGTGTCAAGAGCAGCTAAATTTGCCGCCTGGCCATCGACATTAGCTCCCATTTCGGTCAGAACGTTAGCTAACGATGACAGACAGAATAGTACGTTCTTCCTGTTACTTGCGAATCCCATCAAGCCAATACGCCAAACTTTCCCCGCCAGACTGCCGAGACCTGCTCCTATCTCCAGATTGTAATTCTCGAGTAACTGGTTCCGCACAGCAGCTTCATCTATGCCTTCTGGAATAGTGACCGCATTGAGTTGAGGCAAGCGGTAGTTTTCAGCGACGATAAAAGACAATCCCAATTGTTCAATACCGGCAGCAAACGCTTGATGATTTAACGCGTGTCTCGCCCAGGACTGGTCCAATCCTTCCTCTTTCAGTATGACCAGTGCCTCGTGCAGAGCATAAAGTGAGTTAACTGGAGCGGTGTGATGATACGAGCGTTTGGCATCAGTTCCCCAGTACCCCATGACCAGATTCAAATCAAGAAACCAGCTCTGTACCCTGTGCTTTCTGTTCCGGACAATGTCTGCCGCACGGGATGAAAAACTTACCGGTGACAAACCCGGAACACAGGACAGGCATTTTTGCGTACCTGAATAAGCCGCATCAATGCCCCAACCATCGACATCTACCTCGATACCAGCTAGCGAAGTGACTGTATCTACAATACTGATTACTTCGTATTTACTGGCTAGTGCACACAGCGCTTCAGCGTCGCTGCGCACACCAGTTGACGTTTCGGCATGCACAAAGCCCAGCACTTTTGCATCGGGATTTTCCTTTAGTGCCTGCTCAACTTTGTCTGGATCGACGGGGGTCCCCCACTCGTCTTCAACCATTATTGCTGTAGCACCATAGCGTTCCACGTTCTCTTTCATCCGCCCACCAAATACCCCATTCTGGCAGGTGACTACCTTGTCTCCGGCCTCCAGCAAATTGGCAAAAACCGTTTCCATTCCGGCAGAACCCGGGGCCGACACCGGGAGAGTCAGTGAATTTTCAGTTTGAAAGGCAAATTGTAGCAATTCCTTCACCTCGTCCATCATTTCAATAAAGGCAGGGTCCAGGTGACCGATTGTGGGCCTGGAAAGTGCCTCTAATACACGTGGACTTACATCAGATGGACCGGGACCCATTAAGGTTCGAATGGGGGGGTAAAAAGAATTTGTCATAGTCAATTTTCCCTTTTCGTATTGATTGCACGATTACGACTAACCAAAAAAAGCCGAGTCAAACTCGGCTTTTCGATATTACTTCCAACGATTTGAATACGCGATCTTCAGGATTCCTGGTCTTCATCGGATTGCTCGCTCAGTGGCCGATCTACCAGCTCCACATAGGCCATTGGCGCTTTATCACCAGTGCGTTGACCGCACTTGAGGATGCGAATATAACCTCCAGGACGATCGGCATAGCGCGGGCCTAACTCTCCAAACAGCTTACCTACAGTCGCTTTACTTCGAGTGCGATTGAATGCAAGTCGTCGATTGGCAACGCTGTCGTTTTTTGCCAGCGTAATCAATGGCTCTGCTACACCCCTTAGTTCCTTAGCTTTGATTAGAGTGGTCTTGATAATCTCATGCTCCACCAGTGACGAAGTCATGTTGCGAAACATGGCTTTCCTGTGTGTGCTGTTTCGGTTTAGCTGACGACCACTGTGTCGATGACGCATATCTACTATCCTATTTTCTAAGCAGCCCGTTCATCAGACTTGAGGCTTGATGGCGGCCAATTTTCCAAGCGTAATCCAAGCGATAGCCCTCGCGTGGCCAGAATATCCTTAATTTCAGTTAGAGACTTCTTACCAAGATTGGGAGTTTTCAGCAGTTCCACTTCGGTGCGCTGAATCAGATCACCGATATAATAGATATCCTCCGCCTTGAGACAATTGGCTGAGCGAACGGTTAATTCCAGATCATCAACCGGACGCAGCAGAACGGGATCAATCTCATCTTCATGCTCTTCAGGTTCCGCTATAACTTCACTCTGCAAATCAACGAATACGGCTAGCTGGTGTTGCAGAATCGTTGCCGCGCGACGAATTGCCTCTTCTGGATCAATCATTCCATTNGTTTCCAGATCGATAATCAGTTTATCAAGGTCGGTCCGCTGTTCTACTCGCGCGTTCTCCACTGAATAAGAAACTCGAATTACCGGACTATATGAAGCATCCAGCAATAATTTTCCAACCGTTCGAGTCTCCTCATCTTCACTTATCCTGCTATCTGCGGATGCATATCCTCGACTCTTACGAACAGTAAGCTGCATATTCAATGCCCCGTTACTGTTCAGATTTGCAATCACATGATCCGGGTTAACTATCTCAACATCATGATTTTCGGCCAGGTCTCCCGCAGTAACCACACCTTTACCTTTCTTCGATAAAGTCAGGACTGCTTCGTCTTTTTCGTTTATAACAATAGCCACACCCTTCAGGTTAAGAAGTATCTCAATTACATCTTCACGAACGCCTTCAATTGTGCTGTATTCATGAACAACACCTTCAATCTCAACTTCTTCTATGGCACAACCCGGCATAGACGATAGCAAAATTCGTCGCAAGGCATTACCAAGTGTGTGCCCAAAACCCCGCTCCAAAGGCTCCAGGACCACTTTCGAATGACATTTGTCGTACTCATCGACTTGTATCAATTGTGGTGTAAGAAAATCCGATAAAGAAATCTGCATGTAATCTACCCTTTGTCTGATTAAGTTACTACTTGGAATAAAGCTCAACGATCAGGTTTTCATTAATTTCAGAAGGCAATTCTTCACGCTCTGGCTTGCGTGTAAACTCGCCCTCCAGTTTGCTCTGATTAACGTTTACCCAATCGATTGGATTGCGCTGCCCGGCCAGTTCCAGCGCCGACTTGATACGCAGTTGCTCTTTTGCTTTCTGACGTACAGCAACAACATCTCCTTCTGCAACCTGATAGGAGGGAATATTTACTACATCACCATTGACTGTCATGGATTTATGGGAAACCAACTGACGTGACTCTGCTCGAGTCGAACCGAATCCCATTCGGTAAACCACGTTATCCAATCGACATTCGAGTAACTGCAGCAGGTTTTCACCCGTCGCCCCCTTCAAGCGAGCGGCTTCCTTGTAATAGCCACGAAATTGGCGTTCTAGCACACCATAAGTACGCCGAACTTTCTGTTTCTCACGAAGCTGCACACCGTAGTCAGACAGACGACCTCGTCTCTGACCATGTTGTCCGGGGATTGTTTCTGCCTTGCATTTACTATCAATGGGACGCGCCCCGCTCTTGAGGAACAAATCCGTTCCTTCGCGCCGGGCTAGCTTGCATTTAGGGCCTAAGTAACGGGCCATAATTTGTCTCCTGTGCTCTTATCAATCTGATAAGTTACTTTTTACTCTTTCCAATCTGTTATGAATTCTGTTTTGAAGTTCCAGCGACGATGGCTATACGCGTCGTTTCTTTGGTGGCCTGCATCCATTGTGTGGAATTGGCGTTACATCGGTAATATTACTCACTTTCAATCCGCAGGTATTAAGTGCCCGTACTGCAGACTCACGTCCTGGCCCCGGGCCATTAACCTTGACATCCAGATTTTTTAATCCATAAAGCTCTATAGCTGTCTTTCCAGCTTTCTCTGCCGCTACCTGAGCCGCAAATGGGGTACTTTTTCTTGAGCCTCTGAAACCGGAACCGCCCGCTGTCGCCCAACTCAACGCGTTGCCTTGTCGATCGGTTATAGTAATGATGGTGTTATTAAACGATGCATGTATAAATGCAATGCCATCGATAACCGCTTTGCGCGATTTCTTTTTAGCTGTTGGTTTGGCCATAAATTATTCCATCTATTCCTCAATGTTNTCCGCAATTGGTGCTCGCATAACCGGGAGAAGCTTATCGTTACTTGCGTATGGGCTTGCGAGGCCCCTTGCGGGTTCTTGCATTAGTCTTGGTACGTTGCCCTCTTACCGGCAAAGAACGACGATGGCGAATACCTCTATTACAACCAAGATCCATCAAGCGCTTAATATTCATGGAAATTTCCCGTCTAAGATCGCCTTCGACGGGTAGCTTGGCAACTTCAGCACGAACATCGTCCAATTGCTCTGGGCTCAACTCAATAGTTTTTGTAGAAGGCTCAACACCAGTTTTCTCACAAATGGCTTTAGCCCTTGTCGGCCCAATGCCGTACACATACCGTAATGAAATAACGATATGCTTGTTATCTGGTATATTGACCCCGGCAATACGTGCCATAGATTTACTCCAAGTTTCTCTTTATCTCAGTATCTAATTGATACTCTATACATCGCACACACTAACCCTGCCGCTGCTTGTGTCGCGGTTCAGACTTGCAAATTACTCTTACTCTCCCGTTACGCTTTATCGCTTTGCAGTTACGGCATATTTTTTTAACAGAGGCTCGAACTTTCACTTTTACTCTCCACTCAATTTGCTGACAGCACGCGCCTGCTAAATACCACTACGTCCGTAGTTGCCTAATTTAGATTTCTTCATCAGTCCATCATACTGATGAGACATCAGATGAGATTGCACCTGTGACCAGAAATCCATGGTTACTACTACCGATATCAATAGTGCTGTACCCCCAAGGTTAAATGGCACACTTGCGAGCATTTGTACAAAGTTTGGCAGTAGACAGACCAGAGTTATATAAATAGCACCGAACATGGTTAATCTCGTAATCACGCCATCGATATATTTGGCCGTTTGNTCACCGGGCCGAATACCGGGAATAAATGCTCCGGATCGCCTTAAGTTTTCTGCCACATCCCGCGGATTGAAAACCAGCGCGGTATAAAAGAAACAGAAGAAGATGATCATAGCGCTGAAAATAATAATATACAGCGGTTGTCCCGGGCCGATCATTAGAGCCAGATCCTGCAACCACTCGGCCCCTTCAGATTGCCCAAACCATTGCCCCAGTGAAGCCGGAAATAACAAAATACTGCTGGCAAAAATTGCTGGAATAACACCAGCCATATTGATTTTGAGAGGCAAGTGGCTGGCCTGTGCCTGGTAGAGTTTTCTACCCTGTTGTCGTTTGGCATAATTAACGGTGATTCGACGCTGAGCACGTTCGATGTATACGATGCAGGCCACAACACCAATCGCCAGAACACCAACCACCAGCAATAACACTCCATTGATTTGACCTTCATAGGCCTGAGTCAGTGAGGTACCAATCGCAGCCGGGAAACCGGCAACAATACCGGCAAAAATCAGCATCGATATGCCGTTGCCAATGCCTTTCTCTGTAATCTGTTCGCCCAGCCACATCAGAAACATGGCTCCGGTTACCAGCGATATGATCGAGGTCAAATTAAAAGCGATACCTGGATTAATAGCCATCGGTGCCAGCAGGCCAACCGTCATTCCAGTGCCCTGGAATGTAGCTAATACTAGCGCGCCATATCGAGTGTATTGAGTAATCTTGCGTCTTCCGGACTCCCCTTCTTTCTTTAATTGATCCAACTGCGGACTCACTGCAGAGAGTAGTTGCATAATAATAGACGCTGAGATGTAGGGCATGATGCCCAGTGCAACAATACTCATGCGTTCCAGCGCACCACCGGAAAACATATTGAACAAGCCGAGAAAGGTACCCTCATTTTGATCAAAAAATGAAGCGAGCTGTAACGGATCAATTCCAGGTACGGGGATATGGGTTCCAATCCGGTAAACAAATAACGCGAACCCCAAAAATAGCAAACGAGCCTTGAGCTCACCCAGGCCGGCGCCGATGTTTTCTGGATTAATGTTTGGTTGCTTGGCCATTTTTCTCTACCAATAAATTTGGTTTAACTACTCTTCAGTTCCATTTTCGTCAGCTGGCTTCTCTTCGGTCTCCGGTGCAGATTCCCCATCTTCTGCTTTGGCTACCGGATCAGCTTTGGCTTCAGCAGTATCAGTCTCTGCCTTTGCTGTATCGGTTTTTGCCTCTATAGCTGTATCGGTTTCTGCTTTAGCTTTAGCTGTTTCGGTTTTTGCCTTTGCTGTATCGGTTTTTGCCTTAGCTGTTTCGGTTTCTGCTTTAGCTGTATCAGTTTTGGCCTTTGCTGTATCGGTTTCTGCTTTAGCTGAATCGACTCTTGCTTCCTTTTTTACCAGCTTAGCCTTGGCTGGAGCTTCCTCTTCCAGGATCTTGCCACCTGCGGCTTCAATCGCTGCACGGGCTCCCTTGGTTACGCCAATACCCTTCAGCGTAACAGCCCTGGTTACATCACCAGATAGCATCACTTTTACTCGTAATGTTCCTGCGGTAATCAGGTTTGCCTTGCGTAGCGCAGCCACGTCGATTACCTCTGCATCGACCTTGTTTAGTTCAGCAGTGCGCACCTCGGCTGATATTCTGCCAACACGTGAACTAAAGCCAAATTTTGGCAGCCGCATATGCAATGGCATTTGACCGCCTTCAAATCCCGGGCGAAGCGTGCCTCCACTGCGCGATTTCTGACCATTATGACCTCTACCACAGGTTTTACCCGAGCCACTGCCGATACCACGGCCAACTCGTTTACCAGTTTTGGTGCTGCCCGCGCTCGGACTTAGTGAATTCAGTTGCATAATTTAGTCCTCACCATCCACCGCAAGCATATAACGAACTTTGTTAATCAAGCCTCGAACAGCTGGCGTATCTTCCACTTCAACACTCTGGTGCATGCGTCTTAAACCCAATCCTTTCAAGCAAAGCTTATGCTTGGGCAACGTTCCGATGGGGCTACGTACCAATGTGACCTTAACGTTCTTTTTAGCCTTTGCCATGTTGTTAACCCGAAATTTCTTCCACTGATTTACCACGCTTGGCTGCTATATCTTCCGGAGAATGCATGTTACGCAATCCCTCAAATGTTGCCCGAACGACATTAACCGGATTGGTTGAGCCATAGCACTTTGCCAGTACATTTTGCACTCCGGCCAGTTCTAATATTGCGCGCATGGCGCCACCGGCAATCACGCCAGTACCCTCTGATGCAGGCTTCATATAAATTTTTGATGCGCCATGTCGGGCTTTAATAGGATATTGCAAAGTGTGTCCATCCAGTTGCACACTAATCATGTTGCGACGTGCAGATTCCATCGCTTTCTGAATCGCCAATGGTACTTCGCGGGCTTTACCGCGACCGAAGCCAACTCGCCCATTACCATCACCCACTGCCGTTAGCGCAGTAAAACCGAATATCCGTCCACCTTTCACAACCTTGGCCACCCGATTCACCTGGATCAGCTTTTCCTGCATTCCCTCTTCGTTCTTTTTTGGATCGTTGTTAAATGCCATCTCTTAACCCTTAAAATTCAAGACCGCCTTCTCTTGCCGCTTCTGCCAAAGCCTTAACACGGCCATGATAGGCATAACCTGACCGGTCAAAAGCTACCTTGCTAATGCCAGCCGCTTTTGCTCGCTCAGCTATCATCGCGCCGATTTTAGTGGCCGCTTCAATATTACCTGTCTTGTCAGATCTAACCGATTTATCGACCGTAGAAGCACTCGCCAATACTTCATTGCCACCTGGCGATATTATCTGCGCATAGATGTGCCTCGGCGAACGATAAACACAAAGTCGATTAACTCTCAACTCACTGATTTTTGCTCTTGCCCGCTTTGCCCGCCGTAGACGAGCCCGTTTCTTAACGTTCATAAGTCAAACCCTATTTCTTCTTCGCATCTTTTCTGTAAACGCGTTCATCGAGATAGCGAATACCCTTTCCTTTATAGGGTTCCGGCGGACGAAACTTCCTGATCTCCGCTGCCACCTGACCGACTTGCTGCTTATCAGCACCGGAGATAATTATTTCTGTCTGCGTGGGTGTTTCCACTGTAATCCCTTCTGGTAATTGATAGTCAATCGGGTGCGAGTAACCAATAGTAAGATTTACCACCTTCCCCTGCGCCTTGGCCCGGTAGCCAACACCCTGTAGTTGGAGTTTCTTGACAAAGCCTTCACTCACACCAATAACCATGTTGTTTACCAGTGACCGGAACGTGCCAGCCAATGCGTTTCCTTCACGGGAGCCATCTTTAGATGAAACCTTTAGTTCTTCACCCTCCTGGGCAACAGCTACTAATTCATGCAACACCAGATTCAGGTTTCCCTTGCTCCCTTTAACGGTTACTTGTGAGCCAGACAGCTTCGTCTCCACACCTTTGGGAATTGCAACAGGGCTGTTAGCTATTCTGGACATATCTATACTCTACTTATAATCTCGAATCTGCGTTACTAGAAAACTGTACATAATATTTCACCACCGAGACCGGCGGCTTCTGCTTGCTTGTTAGTCATCAACCCTCTATTTGTGGATAGAATTGAGATGCCCAAGCCTGCCCTGTTTTTGGGTATGTCCTGCTTCCCCTTATAGAGTCTGAGACCAGGGCGACTTACTCGCTTTATTTCTTCAATGACTGGCTTGCCCTGAAAATATTTTAATTCAACGTTAAGCATGGCCTTGCCCGCTTTTTCCTCAACAGCATAACCGGTTATGTAGCCCTCATCTTCAAGAACCTTGCTTATAGCAAGCTTGATCTTGGAGGAAGGGCAGCTCATTCCCGGCAACTGGGCCATTTGTGCATTTCTAATGCGGGTTAAGAAATCTGCTATGGGATCTGACATACTCATAAATTTTCTTCCGACTACCAGCTTGCCTTGGTCAGGCCAGGAATATCGCCACGCATTGCAGCTTCGCGCAACTTGTTACGGCATAAACCAAATTTTCTATAAACGCCATGTGGACGCCCAGTAATACTGCAACGATTTCGCTGTCGCACAGGACTTGCATCCCGTGGTAACTTTTGCAGTTTTATCTGCGCTTCCCATTTCTCCTCGTCATTGGCATTAACATCTTTTAGTACTGCCTTTATCGCAGCTCGCTTGGCGGCGTACTTTTCCACCGTTTGCGCACGTTTACGTTCTCTAGCAATCATTGAAGTTTTGGCCATCCTAGGACTCCTTCTCATCCGTATCCGTGGCTACTCGCCTGAACGGGAAACGCATAGCAGTTAGTAGTGCGCGGCCTTCTTCATCGCTTGTTGCAGTGGTCGTAATAGTGATGTTCAGTCCACGCAGGGCATCAATCTTGTCGTAATCTATCTCTGGAAAAATGATTTGCTCGTTTACACCCATAGCAAAATTGCCGCGGCCATCAAACGCTTTGGGGCTTAATCCTCTAAAGTCTCTAATTCGCGGAATAGCTATACTTACCAGGCGTTCCAGAAATTCGTACATCCGCTCGCCACGCAACGTCACCTTGCAACCTACGTTCCAGCCAGCTCGAATTTTAAAGTTGGCGACGGATTTTCTGGCTTTGGTTACAACCACTTTTTGGCCACTAATTAGACTCAAATCACTGGTTGCACTGTCCATTACTTTTTTATCTGTAACCGCTTCGCTCAATCCCATATTCAAGACAACTTTAGTGATTTTTGGCACGCGCATTGGATTATCGTAACCAAATTGTTTGACTAGCGATGGAACGACTTCTTTTTTGTAAAACTTTCTAAACTGGGCCATTGTTGGCAACCTAAAACCTGTTAGTCAATTTCCTGTTGATTTGATTTGAAGACTCGCTTTTTAGTGCCGTCTTCTCCTTCTTGAATTCCAATTCTATCTGCTTTGCTTGTTCCCGGGTTGAATATAGCTATGTTGGAAACACTTATAGCCGCCTCTTGCTCAATAATCCCGCCAGGTTTTCCCAGGTTTAGGTTTGGCTTAGTGTGACGTTTAACCATATTCACACCCGCGACGATCACTTTTTCATCCCCTATCAATCGAGCGATAGTTCCACGTTTTCCTTTATCTTTGCCTGTGATCACAATCACTTCATCATCACTTCTTAATTTGCGCATTTTGTGGCCCCTTCCCCCTATCTCTTAACCCGATTCTTAAAGTACTTCTGGTGCCAGCGAAATAATCCGCATGAATTTTTCATTTCTCAATNCACGAGTAACTGGGCCAAACACGCGGGTACCAATTGGGGCTTCCTGAGCATTCAGAAGTATCGCCGCATTGTCATCAAAACGAATCGATGATCCGTCTCCACGTCTTACGCCTTTCTTGGTGCGTACTACCAGGGCAGTCAATATCTGCCCTTTCTTCACCTTGCCACGAGGAATCGCTTCCTTCACAGTCACCTTAATCACATCGCCAATGCGTGCATAACGGCGATGAGATCCTCCCAACACCTTGATACACATTACTCGCCTGGCACCACTATTGTCTGCGACATCTAAATACGACTGCACTTGAATCATCGATTCACTCCACCTTCTAATCTCCAGTTCGGAGACTACCAACGCTCTTGCTAAAAATATTACTAAATCTGGGTCGCTCTCACGTCTATCGAAACCAGCGACCACGATTTGGTTTTCGATATCGGACGAACTTCCTTAATCGTTACTTCATCACCAGGCAAACAATCATTATTGGCATCGTGTGCACGAATCTTGGTTGAGCGCTTCATATATTTCCCATAAACCGGGTGCTTTACAGTTCGCTCAACCAGTACCACTATAGATTTGTCCATTTTGCTGCTAACAACTTTGCCTGTAGTTGTTCGCGCACTTTTCTGTTGGTTTTCACTAGCTGACATATTCAAGATCCAGTATCCTGTTTTTCAGTAATTATTGTCTTTACCCGGGCGATGTCTCTTTTCACGTCGTTTACCAGGTGAACCTGGGCGAGCTGGCCAGTGCTGGACTGCATTCGGAAATTGAATCGGTCCTTATACAGCTCTTGCAATTGTCCCTGCAGTTCCTCAATTGATTTTTCACGTAGCTCACTAGCTTTCATTACATAATCGTCCGCTTAACAAACATTGTTTCAAAGGGTAATTTGGCCGAGGCTAAACTAAAGGCCTCCCTTGCCATTTTTTCATCTACACCATCGATTTCAAACATAATTCGACCGGGCTGAATCTGAGCAACCCAGTACTCAACATTACCCTTACCTTTACCCTGTCTGACTTCTAATGGCTTCTGAGTAATAGGTTTATCAGGAAAAACCCTGATCCAGATTTTTCCGCCACGTTTTACGTGTCTGGTCATGGCTCGCCGTGCTGCCTCGATCTGACGTGCGGTTAGCCGGCCACGTGACACAGCTTTCAGACCATATTCTCCAAAATCCACGTTGCTGCCACGATGAGCAAATCCGCGATTGCGACCCTTCATCATTTTGCGAAATTTTGTCCGTTTCGGTTGTAACATCTGGTCTTACCCCTGAGTGGATTTGGAAGGTGATACAGCTTCTACATCTTTTTCCAGATCCAGAATTTCACCCTTGAATATCCACACTTTTACGCCGATCAAGCCATAAGTAGTACTTGCTTCGGATGTTGCATAATCGATGTCTGCTCGCAATGTATGCAACGGCACACGACCTTCCCGGTACCACTCCGAGCGCGCAATCTCAGCGCCGCCGAGACGACCACCTACCTGTACCTTGATGCCCTCCGCTCCCTGGCGCATAGCATTTTGCACAATCCGTTTCATAGCGCGCCTGAACATAACTCGACGTTCGAGTTGCTGTGACACACTATCGGCTACTAACTGTGCATCGAGGTCGGGCTTCCTGATTTCTTCAATATTAATCTGTACCGGAACACCCATCTTCTCCGACAGCACTCTACGTAGCGCCTCTACATCCTCACCCTTTTTGCCGATAACAATGCCAGGTCGTGCAGTAAAAATTGTAACTTTAGCAGTCTGTGCAGATCGTTCTATTTCTACACGGGACACGGATGCAGCTTCCAGTTTCTTTCTAACCAATTCCCGCACCTGTAAATCGAGCAGCAAGTTGTCTGCATATTCCCGCCCCTCAGCAAACCAGACTGAAGTATGCTTCTTAACTATTCCGAGACGAATCCCGGTTGGATGTACTTTCTGGCCCATCCGAATCTCCTAGCTATCGGCTACTGTAATTGTTATGTGGCATGAACGCTTCAGGATACGATCTGCTCGTCCCTTGGCTCTTGGCATAATTCGTTTCATGGTCATACCTTCATCAACACAAATCGTTGATATTTTAAGTTCATCCACATCCGCACCTTCATTGTGCTCGGCATTGGCAATTGCAGAATTCAAAATCTTCTTGATTATCGCCGCACCCTTTTTCGAGCTATAAGTCAACAAATCCAGTGCATCCTCAACAGATTTACCACGCACCTGATCGGCGACGAGTCTCGCCTTTTGTGCCGAGAGGCGAGCTCCTTTCAACCTGGCTACTACTTCCATCTCAGTCCCCTTCGATCAGTCTTTCACTTTTTTATCAGCGGTGTGTCCACGATAAGTACGTGTGATAGAAAATTCACCCAATTTGTGCCCAACCATGTCTTCATTAATAAATACCGGCACATGCTGACGACCGTTGTGCACAGCAATAGTGAGGCCTATCATTTCCGGAGAAACCATGGAGCGCCTGGACCAGGTTTTAATTGGTCGCTTATCGCTGGTTGCCACTGCTGTCTGCACTTTCTTCATCAGATGAAGATCAATGAATGGCCCTTTTTTTAGTGAACGTGGCACTATTAAATTCCTCTAGTTCTTGCTTTAGCGACTTGAAGATCTGCGACGGACAATCATCTTGTCTGTACGCTTATTAGTTCGTGTCTTATAGCCTTTAGTCGGTGTCCCCCAGGGTGAAACAGGGTGACGTCCACCAGAAGTTCTACCCTCGCCACCACCGTGGGGGTGGTCAACCGGATTCATAGCCACACCGCGTACTGTGGGTCGAACNCCTCTCCAACGCTTGGCTCCAGCCTTGCCTAATGATCTAAGACTGTGCTCTGAATTCGAAACCTCGCCTATTGTGGCTCTGCACTCAGACAGCACCTTACGCATCTCACCCGACCGTAATCGCAACGTCGCATAACTACCTTCACGGGCAACCAACTGCAATGACGTGCCGGCGCTACGCGCAATTTGAGCTCCTTTACCTGGCTTCATCTCAACACAATGTACTGTACTACCAAGCGGGATGTTACGTAGCGGTAAGCAGTTACCTACTTTAATTGCTGCATCCTCTCCTGAGGTCAGCATATCACCGGCACTTACACTTGCCGGCGCAATAATGTATCTCCTTTCACCATCTTCATATAGCATTAAGGCGATATTTGCGGAGCGGTTTGGATCATATTCCAGACGCTCAACCTTGGCTGGAATACCATCTTTATTGCGCTTGAAATCAATAATCCTGTATTGCTGTTTGTGACCACCACCAGCGTGACGTCGAGTTATTCGCCCTTTATTGTTTCTACCACCGGTTTTGGGCTTTGGTGCCGTTAGCGGTGCATAGGGTTTACCCTTGTGCAGCTCTGGATTGACAACCTTGACTACAAAGCGACGACCTGGAGAAGTAGGTTTACACTTAATTACTGCCATTACTTACCCCTTACCCGAAATCAGCAAAGTCAATTTCATGACCTGCCTCCAGTCTTACGTACGCCTTCTTCCAACTAGGGCGACGTCTCAATTTCCCAATTGCTGAGCGCTTGGTTTTTCCCTTTACATTCAGTACCTGCAGGTCCTGAACAATAACACTGAAAAGAGTCTCCACAGCTTTGCGGATCTCCGGCTTGGTAGCATCTGTCGCCACCTTGAACGTGTATTGATTCTCTTCACCGAGCAGTGTCGTCTTTTCCGAAACGTGCGGACCAAGAATTATTGAATACATGCGCTCATGATTCATGACAACATTTCCTCCACTTTTTTCAATGCGGGAACTGTTATGAGTACTTTTTCAAAGCCGATTAGACTGACCGGGTCCAGACCCGCAACATCAAGTACATCAACCTTGTGTAAATTTCGCGCGGCCAGGTAGAGATTCTGCTCAACCTGATCGGATACGATCAGCACATTGTCCAATTCGAAATCTTTTAATTTATTAACGAGGGATTTTGTCTTGTGTGTATCAACTGCAAAGTCATTTACTACCAACAATCTGTCTTGTCTTATCAATTCGGATAGAATGCATTTCATCGCACCGCGATACATTTTCTTGTTGAGTTTCTTGCTGTGATCCTGGGGCCTGGCAGCAAAAGTAACACCACCGCTACGCCAGATAGGACTTCTAATAGTTCCGGAACGTGCACGACCCGTTCCTTTCTGGCGCCAGGGCTTGCGGCCACCCCCACGCACTTCTGAACGGGTCTTTTGTTTTACCGATCCCTGCCTCGCTCCAGCCAGATAGGTAACAACTGTCTGATGCACCAGTGGTTCATTATATTCTTTGGCAAATGAATCATCTGAGATTGAAATTTTTTCTTTGCCCGTTTTCTTGCCGGGCAATGCAAGACTTAGTTCCATGCCTACTTACCCCTGACTTTAATGGCTGGACGGACTATTACATTGGTTCCGGTGGCACCTGGAAGGGCACCCTTGATAAGAAGAAGATTTTTCTCAGGATCTACTCTTATAACTTCCAGACTCTGCGCTGTTTTTCTAACGTTGCCCAACTGGCCGGCCATCTTCTTGCCTTTCCATACCCGGCCGGGCGTTTGGCATTGACCGATTGAACCCAGCGCGCGATGGGAAAGGGAATTGCCATGTGTGGCATCCTGCATATGAAAATTATGTCGCTTAATGCCACCCTGGTAACCCTTACCCTTGGAGATACCAGTTACATCTACTTTCTGGCCCTCTGCGAACAGGTCTACCTTGATTTCACTACCAGGGCTTATCTCGGAGGTGTCGTCAGTTTCGGTGCGGAATTCCCAGAGTCCATCCCCTGCCTCAGTATTCGCTTTCGCGAAATGACCGGCGAGGGCTTTATTCACCCTGGATGCCCGACGAGCACCAGTAGTAACCTGGATAGCACTATATCCATCAATTTCCGGGGTTTTAATTTGAGTTACCCGGTTTGGCTGTGCCTCTACAACCGTTACGGGTATGGATACACCGTCTTCAGTGAAAACGCGGGTCATGCCGCTTTTTCGACCGACTAAACCAATCGACATTTTATCAACCTCATCGTGCACGGGGCTAAAACCCGCTATGGCCGCTGACGCGTTACACTATGTGAGTTACCGTTACAGGTAACAGAATTTCAGTGCGCCAAAACTTTTTTTAAAGGGCAAAGAGGACTGAACGCTCTTTGCCTGGTATTTTTTACCTAAGCTAAACCTTAACCCAGGCTAATCTGAACCTCTACACCCGCTGCCAGGTCCAGCTTCATCAGGGCATCGACCGTCTTTTCCGTCGGCTCGACGATATCCAACAGTCTCTTGTGGGTGCGGATTTCGTACTGATCGCGCGCATCTTTGTTCACATGCGGTGAAATCAGTACCGTAAATCTCTCCTTATTTGTGGGCAGCGGAATAGGCCCTTTAACCTGGGCTCCGGTGCGCCTGGCGGTATCAACTATTTCCCGTGTGGACTGATCAATCAGCCGATGATCAAAGGCCTTGAGCCGAATCCTGATTCGCTGATTATGCATCTAGCCAAAACTCCACATTATTCTTAAAAATTAAATAGTTACCGCACCCTTCCCTGGCGGTTCATTTTCAAACGCCAAAAAAGGATGCGAATTTTAAGATTGAAGCCCTCTCAAGTCAAGGAAAACCGTGTCTGAAGGCCGCTTTTTTACTGGCTTTCAACGATTTTTCCCCCAAAGCGCCTGGAATCCCAAAATACCCGATTCAAGCACGCTCAAGACGGCGGCTTGCAGCGCTTATTTTTGCTGCATTCAAGGATGAGCGGCAAACTCAGCGGGCATTGATAATACCCTCGGCAATGTTCCCTGGCACCACGGCATACTTATCGAACTCCATGGTAAAAGTCGCTCGCCCCTGTGTCGCTGAACGTAAATCGGTTGCATAACCGAACATCTCGGCCAGTGGAACTTCTGCATTGATCACCTTGCCTAGAGTACTGTCATCCATACCCTGGACCATCCCTCGGCGGCGATTCAAATCGCCCATGACATCACCCATATAGTCCTCTGGAGTCACCACTTCGACTCGCATCATAGGCTCTAAAAGCGCGGCATCTGCCTCAAGAGCCCCTTTCCTCAGCGCTATCGAGCCGGCAATTTTAAATGCCATTTCGCTGGAATCCACGTCGTGAAACGAGCCATCATACAGGGTGACTTTCATGGCTAATAACGGGTAACCAGCGAGACAGCCATTTCGCATCTGCTCCTGCACACCTTTATCTACCGCGGGGATATATTCCCGCGGAATAGTACCCCCTACTATTTCATTGACAAATTCGTAATCTGCATCCGGGCCCAGAGGTTCAAGACGTAGCCAGATGTGACCGTATTGCCCTCGGCCACCGGACTGCTTAACGTGTTTACCTTCAATTTCTACGGTCCTTCTAATGGTTTCACGATAGGCCACCTGGGGCCTGCCAATATTGGCAACGACGCTGAATTCACGGCGCATCCGGTCCACCAGTACATCCAGATGGAGTTCTCCCATACCAGAGATAATGGTTTGACCCGATTCTTCATCAGTCTCAACACGGAAAGACGGATCCTCCTGGGCGAGTTTGCCAAGAGCGATACCCATTTTTTCCTGATCCGCTTTAGTCTTGGGTTCCACGGCAACCGAAATTACCGGATCCGGAAATTCCATTTTTTCCAGGGTAACAACGTTTTTGAGATCACAAAGAGTCTCACCGGTAGTTACATCTTTAAGCCCCACGGCTGCTGCGATATCGCCGGCCAGTACTTCCTTAATCTCTTCGCGGGAATTGGCGTGCATCTGCACCATACGGCCCACTCTCTCTTTCCTGCTCTTAAGCGGGTTATATACAGTGTCTCCTGATTTCAGTGTGCCGGAATAAACCCGGAAAAATGTCAGCGTGCCAACATAGGGATCGGTGGCAATCTTGAATGCAAGCGCGGCAAAGGGTGCGTCGTCGTCTGCCTCACAGTTGCTCTGTGATCCATCTTCAAGAATACCTTCGATTGCTTTAACTTCGGTCGGCGCAGGCAAGTAGTCAATGACAGCATCAAGCACCGCCTGAACCCCTTTGTTTTTGAATGCTGAACCACACAATGTGGGCACGATCTCGTTAGCCAGTGTGCGCTCTCGAACCGCCTGCATGATTTCATCTTCATCCAGTTCGCCAGTTTCAAGGTACTTATGCATCACCTCTTCATTGGCTTCAGCCGCGGCTTCCATCAGTACTTCGCGCCATTCATCGCATAGCGCTTGCATAGGTTCAGGAATCTCATCATAAGTGAAGGCTGCACCCTGGTCGTCTTCACTCCAGATTATGGCCTTCATCTTGACCAGGTCGATAACCCCTTTAAACTCATCTTCCGCGCCTATCGCCAGTTGCAGTGGAACCGGATTAGCGCCGAGTCGATCCCGCATCTGTTCAACAACCATCAAAAAATCTGCTCCAGCACGATCCATCTTGTTGACAAACACCAGACGCGGCACTTCGTAACGATTGGCCTGTCGCCATACGGTTTCCGTTTGTGGCTGCACACCGGATGACGCACATAGCACCACTACGGCTCCGTCGAGAACCCGCAAGGAACGCTCTACCTCAATAGTGAAGTCCACGTGTCCAGGCGTATCAATAATGTTTATTCGATGTTCGTCATAGTGATTGTCCATGCCACTCCAGAAACAGGTTGTGGCAGCGGAAGTGATAGTAATTCCTCGCTCCTGCTCCTGCTCCATCCAGTCCATAGTCGCGGCACCATCATGCACCTCACCTATTTTGTGCGATATGCCTGTGTAATACAGTACTCGCTCAGTCGTCGTGGTTTTTCCCGCATCGACGTGGGCAACAATGCCTATATTGCGATATCGGCTTAAAGAGTGTTTTCTGGCCACTACTGTGCCCTCATCTGTTGTTCAAATAATTTGCGGGATTAAAAACGATAATGTGAAAATGCTCGGTTTGCTTCTGCCATACGATGAACATCTTCGCGCTTCTTAACCGCACTACCGCGACCTTCCGCGGCATCATTTATTTCGCCGGCCAGTCGCAAAGCCATGGACTTTTCACCGCGACTTCTGGAATGTTCAACCAACCAACGCATTGCCAGTGCATTGCGGCGTTCCGCCCTCACTTCAACCGGAACCTGATAGGTAGCACCACCAACCCGGCGCGACTTCACCTCAACCATGGGAGCAATGGCCTCCAGGGCTTTTTCAAATGCTTCTAGGGGATCGGCGCCTGATTTTTCAGCAACCACATCCAATGCACCATAGACGATTTTCTCGGCCACTGACTTCTTGCCGTCGACCATGACATGGTTCATGAATTTGGCTAGGATTTTACTTCCGTACTTGGGATCTGGCAGCACTTCACGCTTTGCCACTACTCTTCTTCTGGGCATATGAGACCTCTTGTTTATTCAGGTTAATCCGGGATTCTTCGCACACCGGCGCAGTGACGCCATACCAATACCCGGCCTTACTCTCTCTCATCCGAGTCGCGATGAGCCGCGCTTCCTTACGCTTGTTGGTACTACTGGACTCTACTACAGGCTACGCCGCAACAATCGGGCAACCGTCAATTTATCACTAAAGGGTCTCCGCTACTTGGGACGTTTTGTCCCGTATTTGGAGCGCCCCTGTTTCCTGTCAGAAACACCTGATGTATCCAGGCAACCGCGAACAGTGTGGTAGCGAACACCAGGTAAATCTTTAACACGCCCGCCCCTGATCAGCACCACTGAGTGCTCTTGCAAATTATGACCTTCACCACCGATATAGGAGGTTACCTCAAAGCCATTTACCAGCCGCACACGACAGACCTTCCGCAATGCAGAATTGGGCTTTTTNGGAGTAGTCGTATAAACCCGCGTGCAAACGCCTCTTCTCTGAGGGCAACCCTGCAACGCAGGTACATCACTCTTGGACTCCCTAGTGCGTCTTGGTTTGCGGACCAGTTGGTTAATTGTTGTCATGTCTTTCGATTAAAACCTCTGTTTACTCGTTTATCAACGTACTTACTTTAGTACCAAGGCTGAAGTTCCAAAAGGATGCGCAGTTTAATGATCCCGCACTCTGTAGTCAACTGTTACCATCCATGAACAGAGTAAAAGACTCTATTTTGAGATGGGCACTGGGCATTCTCAATCGTCCGCCAGCTAGCTCTCAGCTTCTGTGCTTAAGGCCTCAGTCAGCGCTGCTTCTACGTCACTGGCACTAATCCCAGAATCCATATCAAGTTTTTCTGCGTAGCCCTTCTTGCGGGCTTCGTGATAGGCCAGTCCCGTTCCCGCCGGTATAAGCCTGCCAACCACCACGTTTTCTTTAAGCCCGCGCAGAAAATCCCGCTTGCCGGTAACTGCTGCTTCGGTCAGCACTCTGGTTGTCTCCTGGAACGAGGCCGCTGAAATAAAGGACTCTGTCGCCAGAGAGGCCTTGGTAATACCGAGCAACATTCGCGCAAATCTGGCTTCCTCTTTATCTTCCTCGCGCAGCTTGTCATTGACTTCCAGGATATGTGAGTAGGTTACCTGTTCACCCCTGATTAGTGATGACCCACCTGCATAAGAAATTTCAACCTTGCGTAACATTTGCCTTACGATCACTTCGATGTGTTTGTCATTGATTCGCACACCCTGCAGGCGATACACATCCTGCACTTCATTGACTATATATTGAGCCAGCGCTTCGACACCTTTCAGGCGCAGTATATCGTGCGGGACGGGTGGTCCTTCTGATACCACTTCACCCTTTTCAATATGTTCACCTTCAAATACCGTCATGGTGCGCCACTTGGGTATCAGTGTCTCATAGTGATCACTGCCATCGATAGGATTAATACCATCTATTGGCGTGATTACCAATCGACGCTTGCCTTTGGTTTCTTTACCGAAACTAACCGTTCCAGATATTTCTGCCAGGATGGCAGGCTCTTTCGGTTTTCTCGCCTCGAATAAATCCGCCACCCGTGGCAACCCACCTGTGATATCCCTTGTTTTTAAACCCTCCTGCGGAATGCGTGCGATAACATCACCGATATTCATACGCGCACCATCTTTAATACTAATTATGGCATTAGCCGGCAGAAAGTAATGTGCCGGTACATTCGTGTTAGGCAAACAAAGCTCCTTGCCTTTCTTATCCAGTAGAGTGACACCAGGGCGTAACTCTTTGGCAGACGCGGCGCGTTCAGCAGGATCGATCACTGAGATACTACTTAGCCCGGTGATCTCATCGGTTTGCTCTCTAACTGTGATGCCCTCTTCCATCGCTGCGAATGCAATCTTACCGGCAACTTCCGAGATAATCGGGTGAGTATGGGGATCCCAGCTTGCTACTATCTGACCAGCCGTTACTTCGGCCTTTTTACCTAAAGTAATAACCGCACCGTATGGCAGCTTGTACTTCTCACGTTCACGGCCGTTAACATCATTGACGATTAACTCCCCCGAGCGGGAAACGACAATCAACTCTCCCTTGATATTCTCAACTGTCTTCATATTATTGAGGTGAATTGTTCCAGAATTTTTTACCTGAACGCTATCAGATGCTGTTGCTCTGGAGGCTGCGCCACCAATATGAAATGTACGCATAGTCAATTGTGTGCCTGGCTCACCAATGGATTGAGCGGCAATAACACCTACTGCCTCACCCACATTAGCAATATGACCACGGGCCAGATCTCGGCCATAACACATGCTGCATATGCCAAATCGAGTCTCACAGGTGATCGGTGATCTCACCAGAACCTGATCCACACCACCGGTTTCCAGCAATTCGACCATCCGTTCATCTATCATGACGCCCGCTTCAACTATGACTGTGCCGCTTTCATCGTCAAACGCATCGCTGGCCAAAACGCGGCCAAGCACTCTATCACCCAATGGCGCAATAATGTCACCGCCTTCTATAATCGGTGTCATGGACAAACCGTTACTGGTACCGCAGTCCTGTTCAGTAATGACAAGATCCTGCGATATATCCACCAGTCTGCGTGTCAGATAACCTGAATTGGCAGTCTTGAGTGCCGTATCTGCCAACCCCTTACGTGCGCCGTGAGTCGAAGTAAAATATTGCGATACGCTCAATCCTTCACGGAAATTCGCGGTAATGGGTGTCTCAATAATTGACCCGTCCGGACGTGCCATTAAACCTCGCATACCAGCCAACTGCCTGATCTGTGCCGGAGATCCTCTAGCACCAGAATCGGCATAGACGTAAACGGAATTGAACGATTCCTGGCGCTCTTCTTCGCCAGCCTTATTTATGACAACCTCGGTTGACAAGCCCTTCATCATGGATTTCGCGACGGTATCATTCGCCCGTGACCAGATGTCGATAACCTTGTTGTATTTCTCACCCTGCGTAACAAGACCAGAAGCAAACTGGGATTCAATTTCTTCGACTTCGGAGTTGGCCTGGGAAATAATGCTGGCTTTTTCATCTGGAATAACAAAATCGTTTACACCAATCGACGAGCCTGATCGAGTCGAGTACTTGTAGCCCAGGTACATTAACTGGTCAGCGAAGATAACCGTCTCTTTCAAACCAACATTTCGGTAGCAGGCATTCAATATCTGCGATATTTGTTTCTTGGTCATCTTTTGATTGACCATCGTAAATAGCAGGCCCTCAGGAACTATATTGAATAACAGTACCCGCCCAACTGTCGTTTCAACTATTTCTGTCTTGGCGACTTTGTCGCCCTCTTCGCTAAGTTCAAAATCACTAATTCGAACACTAATCCTGGCCTGCAGGCCGACATTGTTAGTTTCGTAGGCTCGCTGAACTTCTTTCGAGTTCGCAAACACCATTCCCTCACCTTTAGCATTGATCCGTTCGCGAGTCATAAAATAAAGACCCAGTACAACATCCTGTGAAGGCACAATAATTGGCTCACCGTTAGCCGGTGCCAGAATATTGTTGGTTGACATCATCAGAGTGCGCGCTTCTATCTGAGCCTCCAGTGTCAGGGGTACGTGTACGGCCATTTGGTCGCCGTCAAAATCCGCGTTGTAGGCAGCACAGACCAGCGGGTGTAACTGGATGGCCTTGCCCTCAATCAGTACAGGCTCGAAAGCCTGGATACCCAAGCGGTGCAGAGTCGGTGCACGATTTAACAGCACAGGATGCTCACGAATTACTTCCGCCAGAATATCCCAGACTTCCACAGTCTCCCGTTCCACCATTTTCTTGGCGGCCTTGATGGTTGTTGCCAGACCACGCCTCTCCAACTTGCCAAATATGAATGGCTTGAATAATTCGAGCGCCATTTTCTTCGGCAGACCGCACTGGTGCAATTTAAGCGTAGGTCCAACCACGATAACCGAACGCCCGGAATAATCGACCCGTTTGCCCAGTAGATTCTGTCGAAAACGGCCCTGTTTTCCCTTAATCATATCTGCAAGAGATTTTAGTGGGCGCTTATTGGAGCCGGTTATAGCCCGTCCGCGCCGGCCATTATCCAGTAATGCATCAACTGCTTCTTGCAACATACGTTTTTCGTTACGCACGATAATATCCGGTGCATTTAAATCCAGCAGGCGCTTCAGACGATTATTTCTATTGATTACCCGACGATACAAATCGTTTAAGTCAGAAGTAGCAAACCGCCCCCCATCAAGAGGAACCAGGGGCCGTAAATCGGGTGGTAATACTGGAAGAACAGTCATTACCATCCACTCCGGCTTGTTACCAGATTTTTTGAACGCTTCAAGCAACTTCAGACGCTTGGATAATTTTTTCAACTTGGTTTCAGAGTTGGTAGCAGGAATCTCTTCCCTCAATCGGGTAACCTCAGCCTCGACATCCAAGTCTTTCATTAACTGCTGTACGGCCTCCGCGCCCATCTTGGCATCGAACTCATCACTGAATTCTTCCATTGCCTCGTAATATTGTTCGTCTGTAAGCAGCTGGCCTTTTTCCAGAGTAGTCATCCCCGGATCAGTCACCACGAAGGACTCAAAGTATAAAATTCGCTCAATGTCCCGGAGCGTCATATCCAGTAACAAGCCAATACGAGAAGGCAATGACTTGAGAAACCAGATATGCGCAACCGGGCTTGCCAGTTCAACATGCCCCATGCGATCGCGGCGCACTTTTGACAGCGCGACTTCCACACCACATTTCTCGCAGATCACTCCGCGATGCTTTAGCCGCTTATATTTCCCACACAGACATTCGTAATCCTTTACCGGACCAAAAATTTTGGCACAGAACAGACCCTCTCGTTCGGGTTTAAAGGTTCTATAGTTTATTGTCTCTGGTTTTTTAACTTCACCGAATGACCATGCTCTGATCATTTCGGGCGAAGCCAACCCGATCCGAATAGAATCAAATTCATCTGACTGTGACTGAGATTTTAGCAACCCTAATAGGTCTTTCATTCTGTTTCCTCCACCAGGGTGCGATTTGCAGCCTGGCTTTAATAATCACTTTACTTTGTTAGGCAAAACCAGTGAGTGTCAGCCTATTTGCTGACATCCAACTCCATATCAATGGCCAAAGACCTGATTTCCTTGACTAGCACATTGAATGATTCCGGCATTCCCGGCTCCATTCGATGGTCACCATCGACTATGTTTTTATACATCTTGGTTCGCCCGGCAACATCATCAGATTTAACCGTTAGCATTTCCTGCAAGGTGTAGGCCGCGCCGTAGGCCTGCAATGCCCACACTTCCATCTCTCCGAAGCGCTGACCGCCAAACTGCGCTTTACCGCCAAGCGGCTGCTGGGTAACCAGGCTATATGATCCGGTTGAACGCGCATGCATCTTGTCATCCACCAGATGATTAAGCTTAAGCATGTACATGATGCCTACTGTTACTTTTCTCTCGAAAGGCTCACCTGTCCGACCATCAAAAAGTGTCACCTGACCACTTTGGTCGATGCCAGCCAGGGATAGCATATCTTTGATTTCAGTTTCCGCGGCACCGTCAAATACTGGCGTTGCCATTGGCACTCCGTCCTTGAGATTATTAGCCAGTTCGACAATTTCTTCATCGGAAAGGCTCCTGATTTTCTCTGTACGCTCGCCGATTTTGTTATATATCTCGACCAGTAACTTGCGCATTTCGGAAGCTTGTTTTTTCTCATCCAGCTTCCTGCTAATGCGCTCACCCAGACCCTTAGCAGCTGCTCCAAGGTGAGTTTCCAGGATCTGGCCTACGTTCATTCGCGAAGGTACGCCGAGTGGATTAAGGACAATATCTATTGGTTCGCCATTTTCATCATAGGGCATGTCTTCTATCGGCATGATTACGGAGATCACACCCTTATTACCATGCCGACCCGCCATTTTGTCACCCGGTTGAATCCGGCGCTTGATAGCCAGGTAGACTTTAACAATTTTAAGAACACCAGGCGCGAGATCATCACCCTGAGTCAATTTTTTCTTCTTGTCCTCGAAGCGTTCATCCAACTCCTGACGACGTTCCTTCAATTGCTCCTCGGCACTCTCGAGCCGCTTGCTGAGCGTATCATTCGCCATGCGCAATTTAAACCAGTCGTCTCTTGGCAGATTGGAAAGATAGTCAACTGTCACTTTCTGACCTTTCTTCAACTTCGGTCCGCCAGCGACTACTTTACCTACAAGCGACTTCTGCAGTCTTTCGAAAGTAGCCGCTTCAATGATGCGAAATTCATCATCTATGTCCTTACGCACCTTATCCAGCTGCAACTCCTCTATTTCGATAGCCCGCTGATCCTTCTCCAGGCCATCACGGGTAAATACCTGCACATCGATTACAGTGCCTTTTACACTGGTTGGTACTCTAAGTGAGGTATCTTTAACATCGGATGCTTTCTCACCGAATATGGCACGTAATAGTTTTTCTTCCGGAGTAAGCTGAGTCTCACCTTTGGGCGTAACCTTGCCAACCAGTATGTCTCCTGCACCCACTTCAGCGCCTATGTATACGATACCCGATTCATCCAGTTTGCTGAGAGCACCTTCACCAACATTGGGAATATCGGCGGTGATTTCTTCGGAGCCGAGTTTCGTATCACGTGCTACACACGTTAATTCCTGGATATGTATGGTAGTAAATCTGTCTTCCTTTACGACCCGTTCTGATATCAGAATTGAGTCTTCAAAGTTGTATCCATTCCAGGGCATAAATGCGATGCGCATGTTTTGGCCTAACGCCAGTTCTCCCATATCGATGGAAGGACCATCCGCCAGAATATCGCCACGGCTGATGGCGGCACCGTCTTTAACCAGAGGTTTCTGACTGATACAGGTATTTTGATTCGAACGGGTATATTTGGTCAGGTTGTAAATATCCACACCTGCCTCGCCCGCATCAGTTTCCTCGTCATTAACCCGAACTATGATTCGCGCAGCATCCACACTCTCTATAACACCGCCACGGAAAGCGACGACACAAACGCCAGAATCACTTGCTACATTTCGTTCCATACCCGTACCGACCAACGGTTTTTCAGTTTTCAGTGTGGGTACTGCCTGACGTTGCATATTGGAACCCATCAGGGCTCGATTAGCATCGTCGTGCTCAAGAAAGGGAATCAGGGCAGCAGCAACCGACACCATTTGCTGAGGTGCCACGTCCATGTAGTCTACTTCTTCACGCGGCTTTAAGGTTGTTTCTCCCTTGTAGCGCACCGTCACCAGATTTTCCACAAAGCCATTTCTCTTATTTAGCTGTGCACTTGCCTGGGCAATTACAAAATCGCTTTCGTCGATGGCTGATAAGTAATCAATCTCATCGGTTACCTTGTTCCTGGTGACTTTTCGATAGGGACTTTCCAGGAAACCGTATGAATTGGTTCTGGCATAAGTCGCCAATGAATTAATCAGGCCGATATTCGGACCTTCCGGCGTTTCGATTGGACACACCCGTCCATAGTGGGTGGGATGCACATCACGCACTTCGAATCCGGCTCTTTCCCGAGTAAGACCACCTGGTCCCAGAGCAGAAACACGACGCTTGTGAGTAACCTCTGATAGCGGATTATTCTGATCCATAAATTGAGACAATTGGCTCGAACCAAAGAATTCCTTGATTGCAGCCGCAACAGGTTTGGCATTTATCATGTCCTGAGGCATCAGGCCTTCAGAATCTGCCATGCTCAAACGCTCTTTAACAGCTCGCTCAACCCGCACCAAACCAACCCGAAACTGATTCTCGGCCATCTCACCTACTGATCTGATCCGGCGATTTCCCAGATGATCAATATCATCGACAGAGCCAAACCCATTCCTGATGCCAACCAGAGTCCTGAGCACATCGACAATATCGTCAGTGCTTAACACTGACAAACCCTCAGACTCGGGACGACTCAGTCTACGATTAAACTTCATACGACCAACAGCGGACAAGTCATAGCGGTCGGGTGAGAAGAACAGATTGGAAAACAGATTTTCCGCAGACTCCTTGGTAGGTGGCTCACCCGGTCTCATCATGCGGTAAATCTCAACCATTGCTTCCAGCTTGGAAGTAGTGGCATCGATGCGTAGGGTATCTGAGATGAAGGAACCACAATCCAGGTCATTGGTGTAAATGGTCTGAAACTGCTTAATACCCTGCTTGACAAAATCCTCAAGCACTTCTTCGGTAAGCTCAATATTACAGGGGAACAGAACTTCCCCGGTTTCCTCATCCAGGATGTCACAGGCCAGCGACACGCCAAGCAAAAAGTCATTCGAAACTTTCAATTCAGTTAACTTTGCCGTTTCCATCAATCGAATGTGACGACTGGTGATGCGTCGCCCTTCTTCGACTATAAGCTTGCCCTTCTTGTCTTTGACTGGAAACGTTAACACCTCACCTCTCAGTCGAGCGGGAACGAGCTTGAGAGAAATTACCGGCACCTTGGTTTTGGAAATCTTTAACGTATTGCTTTCATAAAACATATCCAGAATTTCTTGCGAGCTATATCCTAAAGCCCGCAGCAATACAGTGGCGGGAAGTTTTCGCCTTCTATCGATTCTTACGTAGACTAAATCCTTGGGATCAAATTCGAAGTCCAGCCAGGAACCACGATAAGGAATCACCCGGGCTGTATATAACAATTTGCCCGAGCTATGGGTTTTTCCACGATCATGATCGAAGAAAACACCTGGAGATCTGTGAAGCTGTGAAACGACAACACGCTCGGTGCCATTTATTACAAAAGTACCGGAGTCAGTCATCAATGGGATTTCACCCATGTAAACTTCCTGTTCCTTAATATCCTTAATAGTCTGAGCAGTTGACTCCTTGTCATAGAGTATCAATCGAACTCTGACCCTGAGTGAAACAGAGTAAGTTGAACCTCTCAGTTGACATTCCTTTACATCGAATGTGGGTTTCCCTAATTCATAACTTACATATTCAAGAAGTGCTTTACCTGAATAGCTAACAATTGGGAATACAGATTTGAACGCGGCGTGTAATCCCTGATCAATCCGTTCATCAAGCGGTGTACCCGACTGGGTAAACTGGCGATACGAATCAATTTGAATTGACAAAAGATAAGGAATATCCATTGCGCTTGGTAGCTTACCAAAGTACTTGCGGATACGTTTCTTCTCTGTATAAGAATAGGCCATTAGAGTTTTCCTAACTTTGTGTGCTGTTGTTTTGACTTCCGGCAGAGTAATTCTGCATGGCTTTGCGTTAGCTGATATGTTTTCAGCTTTCCCTGGCAAACAGGGCAACAATGCCTTAATTCATCTAATTGACTTTTTAAAGCCACGCAGCTACAACCAGGTGCAAAAAACACCCGGCTATAGTTGCAGGGAACGATTTTCCCGTTACTTAAGTTCAACAGTCGCGCCAGCTTCTTCCAACTGTTTCTTGGCTTCTTCTGCTTCACCCTTCTGTGCTGCTTCCTTGACAGTGGAAGGCGCACTATCAACCAGCTCCTTGGCTTCTTTCAATCCCAGACCGGTAAGTGCTCGGACTGCTTTAATAACATTGACTTTCTTCTCACCGATGCCGGAAAGAACAACGTCAAACTCGGTCTGTTCTTCAACTGCTGCTGCATCGCCAGCGGCGGCAGCCGCTGGTGCTGCGGCAACTGCTGCGGCAGATACACCAAATTTTTCTTCCATTGCTTCAACAAGTTGAACAACGTCCATTACAGACATCTCTGCTATTGCATCCAGTATTTTTTCATTAGATAGAGCCATGACTCTTATCTCCTACTTAATAATATTAAAATTAAAAAAAATCTCTTTTGGAATCAGGCTGCTTCCTGTTTCTGATCACGAACTGCAGCGACGGCACGCGTCACCTTTGAGGGAACCTCATTGATAGTTCGAACAAGTTTGGTAGCCGGTGCCAACATGACGCTCATTAACAAAGCCACTGCCTGATCATAGGTAGGTAACTTGGCTAATACATCAATTTGACTGGCATCCAGTAATTTGCCACCAACAGAGAGTGCCTTGATCTCAAACTCACGATTCACCTTAGCAAAATCCTTCAGCACGCGCGCGGCGGCACCAGGATCTTCCTGAGAAAATGCAAGTAGAGTTGGACCAACCAATACTTCACTAATGCACTCATACTCGGTATCTACAATGGCTCTTTTAAGTAGTGTGTTACGCACAACTCTCAGATAGACATTGTTCTCCCGTGCAGTTTTACGAAGATCGGTTAGTTCACCAACGGAGACGCCGTGATAATCGGCCAGTACCGCTGACAAAGCACTATTAGCAGCCTGATTGACCTCAGAGACGATTTGCTTCTTGTCTTCCAGTCTAATAGCCACTAGCTTAACTCCTGTGTTAGGGAGCAACGATTAGTTGTCTGGTTTCTCCGGAGCAAATAGTCACAGTAGTGGCTATTGCGCGTCCGTCAATTTTAATTTCTGTGCGTCACTGCACCTGGCGGCAAGAGTACCAAAGCACTCTCTGCCTGTAGCAGAAAAACCAATCTAAAATTCATCGCTCCCTTTAGCTCTTTCGAGCCCGAGATAAATACAGCACCGCTAAAGTAGCTGTATCCGCTTGTTCGGTGATAGGAATTCGGTAAGTCATGATCCGAATCGGGTGTCACCATCTGCGTAGGAAATATTAAGTTTCAAATTTCAAAACTCCTACGGTCTTTGACAGTCTCGCTGTGCGAAACCCCAAAGTAATTAGAGAAGAAGACCGGGATCTGCTCCTCGCAATTCAATATTTAAACCGCCAGTGAGCCGTGATCGATTAATAAACCTGGACCCATGGTGGAAGAAAGCACCACTTTCTTAATGTAAATGCCCTTCGACGCTGAGGGCTTCGCCTTTTTAAGGTCAACTATTAAAGCCTCCAGGTTGGTCTTGATTGCATTGCCCTCAAAGCCAATTTTGCCAATTCCACCATGCACAATGCCATTTTTGTCAGTGCGATACCTGACCTGGCCTGCCTTGGCATTTTTTACTGCGGCTTCGACATCAGGTGTAACCGTACCCACTTTCGGGTTAGGCATCAGCCCACGCGGGCCGAGCACCTTACCGAGCTTGCCAACTACTCGCATTGCATCGGGTGTCGCTATGACCACATCGAAATCCAGATTGCCAGCAGTTATGCTTTCCGCCAGATCATCAAAACCTACAACATCGGCACCTGCCGTTGTGGCTTTGTCAGCATTTTCGCCCTGGGCAAATACCGCAACCCGGATTTCTTTACCGGTACCATTAGGTAGCAGCGTCGAACCTCGAACTACCTGGTCAGATTTCCTTGGATCAACTCCCAGATTAACAGCCACATCGATTGACTCAGCAAATTTCGTGGAACCAAATTCAGCTAACAGAGAAACAGCTTCCTCAACGGAGTAAAGCTTGCCAGCTTCCATTTTTTCTATAAATTTCTTACGTTTCTTGGATAGATTGGCCACTACTCCACCCCCTCTGTTTCTATTCCTGCACTACGGGCACTACCTGCCAATGTCCGGACGGCGGCATCCATATCGGCGGCCGTTAAATCAGCCTCCTTCTGCTTCGCAATATCTTCCAACTGGGAACGAGTAACCCTACCGACTTTTTCCGTGTTCGGTTCGCCACTGCCCTTCTCCACGCCTGCAGCCTTACGCAACAGAACAGAAGCAGGGGGTGTTTTGGTAATAAAAGTGAAGCTGCGATCCGCGTAGACGGAGATCACCACCGGAATCGGTAGCCCGGGCTCAACACTTTGCGTTTTTGCATTAAACGCCTTGCAGAATTCCATGATATTTACACCATGCTGTCCCAATGCAGGACCAACCGGTGGACTCGGATTAGCCTTTCCAGCGCCAACCTGTAGCTTAATATAAGCCAGGACTTTCTTAGCCATTGTCTTCTCCTTTGGGTTCGATCGTTAAAATGGCTGAGGTCTTGTCGACATATTGCGACAAACTTTCAACACAGCGATTTTTCAGTTTGAAAGTCTGTGACCTCAGGGCATTTAAACTCCCCGGCGCACTTCAATCAGCAACAATCAAAGTTCGACTTGTTTAATCAATACTTCACCCACTGGCACTCTTACCCAGGCGAGGCAAGCTCTTTTTTCTAACTCTTTTCTACCTGGCCAAATTCCAACTCGACTGGGGTAGAGCGCCCGAAAATCAGTACTGCAACTCGCAAGCGACTTTTTCCATAATTAACTTCTTCAACAGTGCCGGTAAAATCATTAAAAGGACCATCTATAACCCGAACCAGTTCCCCGGGCTCATAAATCGTCTTGTGTGTCGGTTTCTCTTCGCTATCTTCCATCCGTTGCAGAATTTTGTCTGCTTCAGAATCAGTAATTGGCGCAGGTTTCTCAGCCGTACCACCAATAAAGCCCATGACACGCGGCGTATCTTTTACCAGATGCCATGTATCGTCATTAAGCTCCATATGAACCAACACATAACCTGGAAAAAACTTTCTTTCACTTTTTCGTTTTTGACCAGCTCGCATTTCCAGTACTTCTTCGGTGGGAACCAGAACCTCATCGAAATAGCCATCCATGCCAGAAAGACTAATCCTCTCCTGTAGCGCATGCATCACTTTTTTTTCATAGCCCGAATAAGCGTGGACCACATACCACCGTTTAGCCATTAGCAACCTCTAACCGATAATGGCCGACACAGCGCCATTTAATCCCCAGTCAAGCAGCCATAAGATCAAAGCTACAATAAAAATCACAATCAAAACCACGATTGTGGTCTGTGTAGTTTCCTGACGGGAGGGCCAAACTACTTTTCGAATTTCGATTCGCGCTTCCAGGCACAGATTTACAAACGCGCGGCCTTTTGTGGTCTGAGCTGCAATCCAGCCAGCTCCGCCTGCCAACACCAACAGTCCAATTGTTCTGAGCAACAGGGATTCAGCTGCAAAATAGGAGTTTGCGTATACACCACCCAGCACGATAACAGCAACGACTGTCCATTTAATCCAGTCGAGTTTGCTATCGTCGCTATCTATTTTTTCAGCCATACGTGTTTGCGCTTATCTTAAACTGTTTATTGACGGCATGGGCATGCTCTGCCTGAATGGCAGGCCAGGAGGGAATCGAACCCCCAACCTGCGGTTTTGGAGACCGCCGCTCTGCCAATTGAGCTACTGGCCTTCGATTTTTCTTAAATTCACTGGAACTATGAATACCCTAAATTAGTCAAAGCTTCGAATTCACAAAGATGACTAAGCCGAAACATCCGCTTTGGACGTTCCGGCTCTATTTATACTCCACTCTACAGATTATTCGATGATCTTGGCTACGACGCCCGCTCCAACGGTGCGACCACCTTCCCGGATTGCGAAACGCAAGCCCTCATCCATCGCTATCGGGTCAATCAGGTTCACTTCCATCTTTACGTTGTCTCCAGGCATTACCATCTCAACACCCTCAGGTAGCTCACAGGATCCGGTCACATCCGTGGTGCGGAAGTAAAACTGGGGGCGGTAACCTTTGAAAAAGGGCGTGTGCCGACCACCTTCATCTTTGCTTAAAATATACACTTCCGCCTCAAACTTCGTATGGGGCGTGATCGAACCCGGTTTGGCCAATACCTGACCCCGCTCAACGCCATCTCGCTTGGTACCACGAAGCAGAACACCCACGTTCTCTCCCGCTCGACCTTCATCTAACAACTTGCGGAACATTTCAACACCCGTACACACGGTCTTCTCTGTTTCCCTGATTCCTACTATCTCAATGTTGTCACTAATATTCACCACGCCGCGCTCAATTCGCCCGGTTACAACCGTACCTCGACCCGAGATGGAGAAAACATCCTCGATCGGCATCAAAAACGGCTTTTCAATATCCCGCACAGGCTCGGGAATGTACTCATCGAGTGCATCAATCAGCTTCTGTACCGAGGGAATACCAATATCAGACGTATCCCCTTCCAGCGCTTTGAGGGCAGATCCAATAATTACGGGCGTATCGTCACCAGGGAATTCGTATTGGTCCAGCTGCTCACGGATTTCCATCTCCACCAGTTCAATCAACTCTTCGTCGTCTACCTGATCTACTTTGTTCATGTAAACCACGATGTACGGCACTCCCACCTGACGCGACAGCAGAATATGCTCGCGGGTCTGTGGCATGGGGCCGTCTGCAGCGGAGACAACCAGTATCGCCCCATCCATCTGTGCCGCACCGGTGATCATGTTCTTCACATAATCCGCGTGACCAGGACAGTCAACGTGGGCATAGTGACGATTCTCCGAATCATACTCTACGTGGGAGGTCGCTATCGTGATACCTCGTTCTCTTTCCTCCGGTGCATTGTCGATCTGATCGAAATCTCGCACCTCACCACCTCGCGCATCTGCACATATACGCGTTAACGCCGCAGTCAGCGTCGTCTTACCGTGGTCAACGTGACCTATTGTGCCTACATTTACGTGTACTTTGTTTCTTTCAAATTTTTCCTTCGCCATTTTCGACTGCCCCTATATTCTCTTAAAGCATCATCAGCTTAATTCTAGTATCAAATGCCAGGTCTTGGTTTTCTAAATCTCGGTTTTCCAAATATCAATTGAAACCCACTATGCAGGCGGTGTTCCAAATGTATGGTGCTCACATCCGGAGTTGAACCGGAGACCTCTTCATTACCAATGAAGCGCTCTACCGCCTGAGCTATGCGAGCCAATCACTAGTAAGCTCGGCTTAATCCAAGCTACTCCGGTAGCCTGAATCTGTCTTCCTTATGTTCCAATCTCTTATTATAACTGGAGCGGGTAGCGGGAATCGAACCCGCGTGACCAGCTTGGAAGGCTGGAGTTCTACCTCTGAACTATACCCGCCTCCTAGAAACACACCCGACTTAGCTCCTAACCCAACTTAGCTCCTAGATGGTGGAGGGGGGTGGATTTGAACCACCGAAGCTTTCGCGTCAGATTTACAGTCTGATCCCTTTGGCCGCTCGGGAACCCCTCCCAAAAGAGCTCCAAAGTGTTAAATTCCTAGCTCTTTTATCAGAGGCGGCATTTTAGGGGAATTATGGCCCTTGTGCAATCGTTTCGCAGAGATTTTCTACCTGTTCGAGATAGGGTCTATCTAGCGTCAATTCTAGCCATTGATCAGTTTGGAAAGGAAACTGATTCTCGTGCATTAGCCGGACCTGAATATCACCATCGGCGCGGGGGATTTCACCNATTTCCGGGTTATATCCGAGCTCCAATACCCGGTTTTGAACGCCTTCTGCATTGAATCGCTGAGCGAATACACCCAACGCGATACCATTACTCAATTGGCCGCGGGTAATCAAATAGCTTTCTATTGATAAATCTGCCTCCCTCAGCCTTTCGCTTAGTCCGATGAGAGTGGAAGTCGCTATTTCTCGAGAAGCAAGTGGCGGAAGATACACCCGGTATTGAGGACTAAGCAGCTCACCAGATAGGCTCACTTCTGTATCGAAACCCAATTCCTGAGCACTGACCATGAAATAATTGGCATCTTCCAGGTTCGGAAATAGTCCCGCCAGTGCGCAATATCCATAGGCCTTTTTGACTGGAGTCAAATCAGTTACTAACAAATCAGCGATTTCGGTCTGCTCACTCAATAGAACCAGTCCACTGTTGATGGGAGGGGTGACCACTCGGTCCAATCCAACTCCACCATTTTGCGACGTATACAGGTGCCAGAAAAAGTAGGCAGCATTAGCGAGTAGCAAAAATACGGCTATATAACGCATATTTCAGTCCTCCGCCGCTCCCGATTGGAAGCAAGCCAACACGAGCCCATCCAGCACAAGAGAGGGCACAAGCTCCACAACCAGTCCATCAGCCACCAACTCTTGGGCAAAAAGATCAGCATCCCCGCCAGTAAGGTAGATTTTTTCCAATTGATCACTATAACCATCTGGCGGGCGAACGCATCGTTGAATTAGTGCCACCAAAGAGGCGAAAGTTCCATTATGAACTGCAGACAAAGTTGAATGTCCGTATTCCATCGAAGGTTTTTCAATGTCAGAATCCAGCCCTATTCCCGTACTCAATTCCAGGCTGTCGCGCATCAAGCTGAGACCGGGGACGATATAACCTCCGGTATGTTGCCCTGTCCCGTCGAGTAGATCGATGGTCAGTGCGGTACCACAATCGATAATGATACAGGCAGTGTGCGTCCGATTATAAGCTGCCAACATGGCCAACCAGCGATCAACACCCAGGCGAGCCAAATCCTCATAGCTGTTGGTAACGCCCGCGCAGCTCCGAGTAACCCTGGCAATTCTAACCGGTATTTCCCCTGCTGCCGCCCAATTGAGTAACTGCTCACACATTTGGGAATCTCGCACAGTGCTCACCCGAATTCCGGTGACAGCCGAAGCATCGACAAACCCATCTGTCAATTCCTGCAGCCCATCTGCCACACCCGAATCCAATTCGGCTCCACTGTTGGCATCAAGCGCTCGCCACTTTATTCGACTATTGCCTATATCCAATTCCAGAATCACGTTTCAACTCCCGGCCGCAATTTCCCGCACTGTAGGGAAGACTTCTCCGCCGGTTATCAGCTCAAGACCATTCGCCGTTTGCAATATGAGGGCGCCAGACCCATCCACGCCTTCGGACCTGCCCCTTATCTGACTCTTGCCACGATGAATAATAACCGACTTGTTATAAAAGTAATCAGACCGATTCCATTCTTCCTGGTATTGGCCAAAACCATCTGCCTCAAATCGCCACACATTGGTGACGAGTGTATCCAGCATCGCGGCAATGATTCCGTTCTTGTCAACATG
>PBTO01000062.1 GCA_002726595.1 Gammaproteobacteria bacterium
TCGTCCTGGTGGACTTCTGGGCCGAGTGGTGTGGC
Source organism: Gammaproteobacteria bacterium (assembly GCA_002726595.1). Lineage (GTDB taxonomy): Bacteria > Pseudomonadota > Gammaproteobacteria > Pseudomonadales > Pseudohongiellaceae > UBA9145. The sequence goes on from PBTO01000062.1 coordinate 36, forward strand.
CCTTGCAAAATGATTGCCCCGGTATTGGCAGAGGTTGCTGACGAATATGATGGCAAACTGAAAGTTTGTAAGATGGATGTGGATGCCAATAAAGACACTGCACCAAAATATGGTATCCTCGGCATTCCAACGATGATATTGTTTAACAAAGGGGACGTGGCTGGAACAAAAGTAGGTGCGGTTTCAAAGTCACAGCTATCCGCGTTTATTGAAAGCGTTATCCAGATTAATCCCAAACGTGGTGTCTCATAGCACTTTAGACACCACATAGTGTGCACATAGCGTGACATGAGAGTGACTTGACTGTAACAAAAGTACGGCAACTTCTGGCTTTAGGCCAAATGAATCCAGCAAAAACCACAAAAACCATCGGATGGACAACAATTCCCATAGGAACCGAATTAAACTAATACACACATTTTTGAAAAAAATTCTGGACTAAGTTGTTGAGGCGGTCTATATTGGCAGACCTCATCGAACGCAAACAAACCAACAAAAGTCAAAAACTAACCATTTACGAAATTAACTTCAGCGGTTGCGTCGCTGCTATATAAAATATTTTAAAAGCGTAGAAAATATAGAATGCAAACAAAATAAAAGAGCATTCATGCTGAATAACATGGCCCTGAATTAGAACGACAAAACAAATTCCAAGAACAGGCTTTTCTCCGCCCTGCAAATTAAATTAATCAATTCTTTCGGATTCAACTTTTTTTTAAAACCTTATGACTTCGCAGCTAGATGTGCTGCACAAACAAACTCTACCTTCACCCAACACCCATTCACTTTTTTGTTCCCACAAGACAGCTTTAATCATTATGAATTTAACTGAACTCAAGCAAAAACCGATCGCCGAATTATTAAAAACCGCCCAGGATATGGGATTAGAAAATGTCTCACGCACACGCAAGCAAGACATTATTTTCGTTATACTCAAGAAGCACGCCAAGAACGGTGAAGATATTCATGGCAATGGTGTTCTGGAAATCTTGCAAGATGGCTTTGGCTTTTTAAGATCGGCAGACTCATCCTATTTAGCGGGCCCGGATGACATCTATGTATCACCAAGCCAGATACGACGCTTCAATCTTCGCACCGGTGACACAGTTGCCGGCAAGATTCGTCCGCCCAAAGACGGCGAGCGTTATTTCGCACTGTTAAAAATCAGTGAAATCAATTTCGGTTCACCCGATAGCTCCAAGCACAAAATTTTATTTGAAAATCTCACGCCATTGTTCCCCGATGATCGTTTAATACTGGAAATTGGCAACGGCAGCACCGAAGATCTCAGTGCCAGAACCATCGATTTAACTGCGCCAATTGGTAAGGGTCAGCGCGGCCTTATCGTATCGCCGCCGAAGGCTGGCAAAACCCTCATACTACAGAACATCGCCCAATCAATTACCCGGAACGATCCCGAATGTCGACTCATCGTATTGTTGATAGACGAGCGCCCGGAAGAAGTTACTGAAATGCGCCGCTCTGTACGCGGTGAGGTTGTCGCGAGTACCTTTGACGAGCCACCGTCAAGACACGTTCAAGTTGCTGAGATGGTTATCGAAAAAGCCAAGCGCTTAGTTGAACATAAGGAAGATGTCGTGATCTTGCTCGACTCTATTACTCGACTCGCGCGTGCATATAACACGATTATTCCTTCATCTGGTAAAGTGTTAACCGGTGGTGTCGATGCCCATGCACTTGAACGGCCCAAGCGATTCTTCGGTGCTGCACGAAATCTTGAAGAAGGTGGTAGCTTAACTATTATCGCCACAGCATTAATCGAAACTGGCTCCAAGATGGACGAGGTCATTTACGAAGAATTTAAAGGCACGGGTAATATGGAACTCATCCTCGATCGAAAAATTGCCGAGAAGCGAGTTTATCCCGCGATCAATGTTCGTCGTTCAGGCACGCGAAGAGAAGATCTGCTCACCAGTGAAGAAGAATTACAGCGCATGTGGATTTTGCGAAAATTACTCACGTCCATGGAAGATGTGCAAGCGACAGAATTTATCCTCGATAAATTGAAAGACACCAAAACCAACGATGAATTCTTTGACTCGATGAAGCGAAAATAATACGGCCTTTCCTGATTACTTCTTTCTAACCAAACCCTGAGAAACCAAGCAGCGATCCATGTCATTTAAAGATTTGCGAGAGTTTATTGAGCTACTTGAACAAGAGGGTGAGTTATTACGCATTCAGACGGAAGTCGATCCTTATCTTGAAGTAACAGAAATTAGCGACCGAACACTCCGTAGCAATGGTCCTGCTTTACTATTCGAGAATCCAAAAAATTCAAGTATTCCACTGCTGGCAAACCTGTTTGGTAATACCCGGCGCATAGCACTTGCTATGGGGCAGGAGGACATCTCCGATTTACGGGATGTGGGTAAATTACTTGCCTTCCTCAAGGAGCCAAGTCCGCCCACGGGCTGGAAGGATCTCTGGCAGAATCTACCAAGTTATAAAAATGTTCTTAACATCGCGCCCAATGTTAAGCGCTCTGCCCCGTGTCAGGAAATTGTCATTGATGAAGAGGATATCGATCTTGCTTTACTGCCGGTACAGACTTGCTGGCCGGGCGACGTAGCACCGCTGGTAACCTGGCCTCTGGTCATAACCAGAGGTCCAGAAAAAGACCGCCTGAATCTGGGCATTTACCGAATGCAGGTGATTGGAAAAAACAAACTTATCATGCGGTGGCTATCACACCGGGGCGGCGCGCTGGATTTTAGAGACTGGCAACTGCGTCATCCTGGAGAAGGATTCCCTGTTTCCATCGCCATTGGCGCCGATCCGGCGACAATTCTGGCCACCGTAACCCCGATCCCGGACACGCTGTCGGAGTATGCTTTCGCCGGTTTGCTAAGGGGCAGCAAGACCGAAGTGGTGAAGTCGCTTACGAATGATTTGACCGTGCCAGCCAGTGCTGAATTTGTGCTTGAGGGCGTTATTGCCCCTGGTGACGTAGCAGATGAGGGCCCCTATGGTGATCACACCGGCTACTACAACGAAGTAGAAAAGTTTCCTGTGTTCACAATTAAGAAACTTACTCACCGTAAAGACCCGATCTACCACAGCACTTATACGGGCAGACCGCCCGATGAACCTGCTATGCTGGGTGTGGCATTGAATGAAGTATTTGTCCCTTTGCTGCAGAAACAATTCCCGGAAATTGTCGATTTCTATTTGCCCCCCGAGGGCTGTTCCTACCGACTCGCTGTGGTTAGTATGAAGAAGCAGTTTCCGGGTCACGCCAAGCGAGTAATGATGGGCGTGTGGTCATTTCTCAGGCAGTTCATGTACACCAAATTTGTCATCGTCACCGATGAGGACATCGATGTGCGCAGTTGGGACGATGTAATCTGGGCCATCACTACGCGAATGGATCCGAGCCGCGATACGGTATTGATCGAAAACACACCGATTGATTATCTCGATTTTGCCTCGCCTGTATCGGGGCTCGGTTCGAAGATGGGCCTCGATGCAACGAAGAAGTGGCCGGAGGAAACTGATCGCAAGTGGGGAACTACAATCGAGATGAGCGCAGACGTTAAAGCCCGCGTTGACGAACTGTGGCAGGATTTAGGGATTGATTAGACTTGACTGATTTCCATCAACCTTTGTTTCTCACTCAAGTGGCCGCAGCTCTGTTAGAAACTTTGTATTTTTACTCTGCTCTCTTTTATTTGATAGGATTTATAGCCAGGAAGATTAAGGCCTCAACATTTTAAAACCAGGGCCATATTAAATGGGCGTTTTGTTCGCAATAATAGCAATTCTCTTTGCCTCTTTATTCCTTATCATCCCTCTCGTAGAGAAGTATGGTACAGAGAGATCACCTGAAGAACTGCAAAAAATAAGCAGATTCATAACCCCTTTAATGGTCATCCTGATTATTGCGATGGCTATTCGTTTTTTCATTAGTTAAAGAGTAAAAGAAGCGCGGTTTTGAAGTGAATTATCTTTTGCGGGATCTTAAGCTGCATAATTCACAAAGACGAGGGAACTGAAAGTTGATTAGCTCGGCTGAGCAGTGGCAGGTTCCGGCAGCAAGGGCAATTCAGAGAAGTTTTTGTCAATCAATTCTCTGTACTCCTCTAAATATTTCTCGCTGGCTTCCGTTTCACCCAGATTTTTCAAAAGGCAAGAAAGTTCCGCATAGGCATCCGGTGTCGCAAGGATTTTTATGCTCGCCTGATAATATCCTCGTGCTTTCTCCCACAATTCATTGCGCATACAAATTCTGGCAAGGGCCAGCAAAAGCGTGGCATTAGCGGGCCTTTCGATAAGCCAGTTTTCCGCCTGATTCAATTGCTGCGGACCAACACCGAAATCCTTTTCTCCATAGCGCGTCACCAACTCGTCACTCCATTGCTTTGCAAGTGCATTTTCAATCGCACTGGCCGCCTCTGCACGTGCATTAAGCCCGGTCAGCAACTCTGAATAATGCCATACAACTTTTTCATCGGATTTGAATTTTGCCGGCGCTCTCTTCCAGCTTTTACCCAGTGCCTTTAACACCTCCTCTTTAACGCTTAGATCATCGGTCTGGCGTGTGTGTGAATAGAGTTCTTCCATTAGCAGCCGTTTTTCAATACGCTCCTTCTCATCCGGCTCGATGACAGCATTTTTTTCCAGCGCAGGAAGCAGCGAACGCAGTCGTTCCCAATCTTCCAGTTTAATGACAACTTCCTTAAGTGAGTTCAGTAACGGAGCATCATTCAAAGAATTCTTTCTCATTTGTTCCAGTATAGCCAGGCACTGCTCTAATTGATTTGATTTGAAGAGCAATTGTGCTTTCAGCGAGTTAATAGTAGACCTTGCGGCAGGATAATCTTGCTCCGCCTTATCAAGGCACTGCATCCAAAGGTCCTTGTCGCCCATTTCAAAGGCGGCACGGGCAGCTGCCAGTTGATTTACTACACTGGCATCGGGGTCGGTCGCGCCCTTCATCAGCAGCTTATAGCTGGACTTCCAACTGCGACGAGTAAAGTACAGTAAACCCTCAACTGTATTGCTACGCGACTTTGCTTTCTTCTGTTGCTGAAATTCGCGACCAAACTTAATCCAGCGCCAGGGATTTATCCAATGCAGCAATATCAAAATTAGTTGCAACAGCAAATAAATAATTCCTACTGCAACAAATAAAGCCAAAACACTGGTTTCAAAAGTGTAACTGCCAAAGGCAAGCAGGAGATAACCTGGATCACTGGGAAATTCAAAAAACAGAGTCACCAGCAATGCCAGCACGATCATGACCAGAGAGAATATGAAAAGTTTAACCATGGCCGTTAGAGATCGCTATTGTTACTTCGATTAAGAAGCATCAAAGATTGGGATATATCAGGTAATGCAGGGTTAACATCCACAGACATCAGAGTAACCACTTCGGCTATCATTGCCTGCCCATCACTACTGTCTGTTATTGTATTTCGGTCTAGCCATGTTTGACTCTTCTGCAGACTGGCCTTAAAAAGTACTTCATCCCGCTGCAAGAGTGCTAACTGTGCCTCTTCAAAAATTAGACGAAGATTTTGCTTGAGGTTAAGCTCCTGTTGCGGAGACTGGATAGCATCCGGCATCTCATCCCATTTGCGCCAGACGAAGATGGTGCTCAAAAAAGTCAAAGTGGAATCGATAAGGCCGGCGGAAGTAGTTCCAATCTGGATCGGCTGTAGTTGCTCCATACTGTTTTGAAAATTTTGCCTTAATGAGCCTGCTAGTTCCAACTCAGATACGCTTTCAGACAGGTTGCTAATTCTAAGATAGATACCATCAATATCCACACCGGGTACGCTACGCAGGGCCGTTAATTCACTGGCTATGTTTTGCCGGACAGAAAAACTGTTGGAACCACTGGTAGCACTCAAGATCGAGTCAGCACTCTCCAGCAGAGTTATCGCACTGGCAACATCGGCTTCGAGCTGAATTTTTTGATTAGCAAGCCTCAGCAGATAGCCGGCCTCAGCCACTGCGAAAGCAGGGTCGTCTGGCGATTGAGGGGCATTTTGCTGGGTCTGTAGATCGCTAACAAGTTGATTAAGCCGGCTTATCTCGGTGCGAAATTGCTGCCCGGATTGCTCTACAATTTCATGCACCGCCGCATCGTCTACTGTCACTTCAGTGGGCACCTGGGCCAGGGTCTCTTGGATTTGCTGCAACTGGGCATTCTGATTGGCTATAGTAAGGGAAAGCCGTTGATTTTCATCTGTCAAACTAACCAGTTGACTATCCGTCAGCCACTGTTGATAACCAACAAAGGCAACAGCCAGCAGCAGCGGAGAGAGCAGTAATATTATGATTAGAAATCGTCTTCGGGCAGCTTGTTTTTGCCGTGCGGATGGGGACTTGGATTTTGCGGTATTACTTTTTGAGATCTCGTCTAATATTTTTGGCGTTTCTGCTTTATCAGCCACTTTGTCTTACCTGTTTTGAGAATTCTCCAGGGAGAATTCAGCGTTTAGATTTTGTCCTGCATTGTTACAAATCCGATACTGCAAGCGATCTTCAGAGCTCGCCCAGGGCGGCCATGATTGCTTCTTCTCCAGCTCCCTCAGTATTAACAACGCGATTGAAGCCATAGCGCGATGCCTGTTGGGCTATCCTTGCTGAAGGCACCAGCAATGGTAGCAGACAAATTTCCTCTTTGTTATCGCAGACTGAATCCATCAGTGCGTCAAGCGACTCGCCGCTGGTTACCACCAGCGAATCGATACTATTATCGCTGACCAGTCTGGCAACATGACCAGACTCATAGTCCAGTGTTACACGCTCATATAGTTCGATATAGTCTACTTCTGCACCCCTTGTTTGCAGGGTCTCTGCCAGCAATTCGCGGCCCCCTCTGCCTCTGAATATAAGCACATGCTTATCACCCACATCAGCAAATTCGGGCAGCGCCAGCAATTCCTCGCTTCCTTTCCCCCCAGGAGATTCGGTCACCGGCTGCCCTAGCAACTTGTTCAGCGTTTCCGCCGTGGTCGGGCCGATCGCAAGCAACGAGAGCCCGGCAGGGAGCTGTGGCCAAATCTGATTGATCCACTGAGCCCCCAGACGCGCCGCATTCGTACTCACGAAAATCGCCTGTTGATAGTTTTCCAGGTTCTGGATCGTACTTCTTATCACCGAGCAGCTCTGCTCGTCTGTCAGAGCGACTATGTTCAAAAGAGGCATGTGAATCGATCGTCCACCTGCCTTTTCAATCGCGCTGCACAGCGCCTGTTGTTGGCCCTCCGGGCGGGTAACCAATACGGTCAAATTGCTCAGGTTGTGCACTGTATCCATCGCATGTTTTGATCCATCACAAGTGATTTATTCACAGTAAACGAACTCCGGTCTTTGCCCAATTGTGTAATCTTGGATGCCTACAACACAAGGGCTTGTAAAATTTCATCGGCTCCCTGAGACAACAGGTCCTCCGCTACCGTTTGACCCAGTTGTTCTGCCTGCTGCGGGTTCCCGCTGATCTCACTGCGCATAATACGCGATCCATCAGGTGCGCCTACCAGTGCCCGCAAGTAAAGCTCGTCTCCGGTAATTTCGGCAAAACTGGCGATGGGAACCTGACAGCCGCCCTGCAAACGGAAATTTACTGCGCGCTCTGCCGTTACCCGGGTAGCCGTCTCCTGGTGATGCAGGCAATCGATTAATTGCAGCACCGAGCTGTCTTCGCTGCGACATTCTATACCCACAGCTCCCTGCCCGCCGGCAGGAAGACAGTGTGAATAGGCTAACCGCTCAGCAATTCTCTCGGCCAATTCCAGCCTGAGCAATCCGGCGGAAGCCAGAATAATTGCATCGTAATTGCCACTATCCAGTTTAGCGAGCCGAGTTCCCACATTGCCCCTCAAATCGGTAATTTGCAGATCTGGGCGTAACTGGCGCAATTGGCAAGCTCGGCGAAAACTGGAGGTGCCCACCACTGCATCGGCAGGCAAGGCAGCGAAGCTGGTGAACTGGTTAGAAACCAGTGCATCGGAGGGGTCTTCCCGTTCACAGATGACTGCCAGGCCCAAGCCATCCGGGAACTCCATGGGGACATCCTTCATGGAGTGCACGGCAATGTCCGCCCTGTCCTCCAGAAGAGCATGTTCCAGCTCTTTGACAAACAGGCCCTTGCCACCGATTCTGGCCAGCGGAGTATCGAGAATTTTATCCCCGCGAGTCGTCATGGTCAGCAACTCTACAGACAGGCCCGGATGGGTAGCTTCCAATGAATTCTTGACGAAATTTGCCTGCCAAAGGGCCAGAGGACTCTGTCGGGTGGCAATACGTACGCAGTCTGGGGGCATCGCTTCAGTCTAGCTACAAAAATGCGCATTTTACGGCAAATACCCGGATTTGTCCGGTTTCCGATTGCGTAATTGCTATCCCGAATAAATCCCTGATAAGAGACTCTATTGTTGCCAAAGCTCAACGATGAAACTAGGATTATTCAGCGAATCCCTATCCTGCTATAATCGCCTCCCCAAAATCCCTCGCCAACAGTCTGCCGGACAGTCGAGTATGTTATGAGTGACACTGAAGACCCTATCAAACCCTGGGGTGGCCGGTTTAATGAAACCACAGATGCCTTTGTGGAAAGATTCACCGCCTCGATCGAGTTTGACAAGCGCCTGTATCATCACGATATCGATGGCTCGATAGCCCATGCCAGGATGTTGCATAAAACAGGCATCCTGGATAGCGATGAGGAGCAACAAATCATCGATGGTCTGGAGTCTATACGGGCAGACATCGCTGCGAATAAATTTCAGTGGTCAGTTGCGCTGGAAGATGTCCACATGAACATAGAGGCGGCGCTGACAGAGCGTATTGGGGCAACCGGCAAGAAATTACACACGGGAAGATCCAGAAATGATCAGATAGCCACTGATATACGGCTTTATGTGCGAGACGAGATCGACGAAATGGCTACCTCCCTGACCGATCTTCAGTCTGCGTTACTGGGATTGGCAGAGCGGGAGGCCGACACCATCATGCCCGGCTTTACCCATCTGCAGACCGCGCAACCGGTAACTTTTGGTCATCACCTGATGGCCTGGTTTGAAATGCTCGACAGAGACTATTCACGACTTATTGATTGCAGAAAAAGAGTAAACCTGTCGCCTCTCGGTGCAGCGGCACTGGCAGGCACTGGTTTTCCAATCGATCGAGAGTATACCGCTTCACTTTTGGGCTTTGACATGCCTACTGGCAATTCGCTGGATTCAGTCAGCGATCGAGATTTCGCAATCGAACTGGCGGCGTTTGCCAGTTTACTGATGACCCACCTGTCCAGATTTTCCGAAGAATTGGTGTTATGGACTTCAGCACAATTTGATTTTGTCGAATTACCCGACCGGTTTTGTACCGGCTCTTCCATCATGCCACAGAAAAAAAATCCGGATGTCCCCGAATTAGTAAGGGGAAAAACCGGCCGAATCTATGGCCATCTGATTTCGCTGTTGACTCTGATGAAGTCTCAACCTCTGGCCTACAATAAAGATAATCAGGAAGACAAAGAACCACTGTTCGATATGATCGATACCGTAAAGGATTGTTTAAAGGCTTATATCGAGCTGCTTCCTGCAATAGTCGCCAAGAAAGACAATATGTACCAGGCGGCACTTAAGGGCTACGCCACTGCGACTGACCTGGCGGATTATCTGGTCAACAAGGGGCTGCCTTTCAGAGATGCCCATGAGGTTGTTGGAACGGCTGTTGCGGCGGCTATAGAAAAGAATCAGGCTCTTACTGACTTTTCATTGGCGGAGTTGCAGGCTTTTTCTGCACTTGTTACAGAAGACGTGTTTGAGATTCTAGCGCTGGAAGGTTCGGTAGCCGCCAGAAATCATATTGGCGGCACGGCGCCGAATCAGGTACGAGCCGCAATCGAGATCGCTAAGAAAAACCTCGCGCACCGTTAGATACTCTGCATTTAGTCTGAATTGCTTTCCTGAGAACTCTGGAAAACTCTAGCTAATGCCTATTCACTGCGCTATTCAACAGTAGTATCAGCTTGCGGCGATTCGGTGTTACCCCGCAATTCCGAACTCTTCGCGAAGTGAAACTCTTCCAGCTTGATGTCATCCAGTCCTATCTGGTCGAAGGGGTTCTCCATGGCATCCTGCACGTTATACAGAGAGATCAGGATAAAGCCATGGATGATGGCCAGGGCATAAATAATCCATTGGGGGCCTTCTGTCAGGTCATAGGTCAGGGTGGGTATAAAAACGAACGGAAACATGTAGATGAACACCAGACAGTAAGCCCTCAGACTTATGGGTGTGCCATGCCTTTTCAGACCGATGGTATTTTCGACACTCTCATCCACGTCTTTCAGAAAGCGGATAATTTTCAGCGCTTGGCCATTGGATATGACGTCTCGATTGGCATCTAAAAACTCCAGAATTTCGTTGAGTTTTGTACACATTGCTTTCGAGCTGTATCCAGTGCCCATCAATGCATAGAAAAACAATTGAGAGATGCCGCGCAATTTTTCTGCAACGATTTGCTTCTTCTCATCAGATAGTTTGTTGTTATTGGCAAAGGAGAAATAAATAGAATTTAACGATGACTTAAAGATGCTCAGCAGTTTGATGATACTGTCCCGTCTTCTGAATGCCTCGCGAATAGTGAAAACCAGGGGGAAAATGACCGCGATGCTGAAAAGCGTTACATTCAGGTTGTAACTGAAATCGAATAGAAAACAGAAGTAAGTAATAACCAGGCACAGCAGGAACACATAGCCGGTCTTGATGTCGATGATAGCCAAGTATTTTTGCATGTGAAAATATTCTCTTAGATTTTCTTATTGCAATTTATTCAATCAGTTTCATTTGCATCTGCTACGCCCCGGAGGGTTGATGCCAGGCACAGCGTTGATTTCCCATTGTACAGCGTAAATCCATAATTGAATAGTTGGTTGCTGTTGCGGTCTATAGGATGAGAAGCTACACTCGGCTGATACCTGAGCTCGCTGCGGTTACGGATCTTACGGTTCGCTGAGCAAATCCAGCAACCTTTCCCTGGGAGTTGCATCGCCATGAATAGACTACCAATACTCATTCTGTACTGTTTACTGCCCGTAGCTGTTTTAGGCGCCGACGCACCGGACCCTCTGTTCGATTCTGCAGACATGCTGGACCTCACCCTTACGGCACCCTTCGACCTAATCGATGACGAGCGTGACAAAGAAAAGGAATATGAAGGATCCCTGAGTTACCTTGACGCCACGGGGGCGGAGGTGGTGCTGGATGCTCAATTTTCGGTACGTGGCAACTGGCGGCTGGATAAAAGAAATTGCCGATATTCCCAACTGTGGATCAATTTGCGGCGCGGGCAAGTCCAGGGCACGCTTTTTGAGAATCAAAACCGGCTAAAACTGGTAGTTCAGTGTAACCGGGCAAATCGCTATGCTGATTATATTATCAAGGAATTACAGGCTTACCAGCTGTTCAGCGAGCTTTCAGAGATTCATTTTGATACGCGCCTGGTTAATGTGAGTTATGCTGACAGTGAGCGCCCCAACAATAGTCGGAATCACATTGCATTTTTCATTGAGCATCAAAACCGCCTGGCGGATCGCTTCGGATTCAGTGAAGTCGAGCTAAATACCATTCCACGGGAAGAGCTAAACAAACAACAGAGCAAATTGATGTCTCTGTTCATGTATCTGCTTGGCAATACGGATTATTCAATGATACAAGGCCCGGAGGATGAGGAGTGCTGCCATAATGCGAAGTTGCTGCAGAATCCTGCGGGTGAGTATATACCTGTTCCCTATGATTTTGATGCTTCGGGTTTTGTCGACACCACCTATGCGCCAGAGCCCAATCCCGCTTTCAGTCTGCGCAACAATAGGCAACGCCTGTACCGGGGATTCTGTGTATCGGAGGAAGAATTGAACGGGGCAATCGCCGAATTTATGGAGTCTCGCGAGCAGATGACAGCTATAGTCGCGGACACGACCTATGTCAGCTCCCGTTCGGCCAATCGAACTTTGGGTTACATGGAAGACTTTTTCGAGATACTGGAAGATCCCCGTAGAATCGAACGAGAATTTGTTGATGACTGTCGGTAACAGCAAAGCGGTGGCCGCTGCCTAGTACCCATGAGAGTATCTATGAGAAAAACAGCTCTTCGATTAGTGCTTTTTTACCTGTCGCTGTTGTTTGCACTGCAAGCGACCGCAGAAGACCAGTGGCAAGGTGTCCAGCGCATCGTGGCGGTGGGAGATGTCCATGGTGACTTTGAGCACTTTGTCGACGTACTACGAAATGCGGGCCTTATCAATCGCCGCCGTAACTGGATTGCCGAAGACACTCACTTCGTACAGGTCGGTGATCTTCCTGACCGGGGCCCGGATACAGACAAGATCATCGAATTGATGCAGAAACTCGAAGAGCAGGCTGAAAGAGCGGGTGGCATGGTTCATGCTCTGTTGGGCAATCATGAAGTAATGAATATCTACGGCGATTTAAGGTACGTGCACCCGGGCGAATACGAGGCGCTGAGAAGCGGCCAGTCACGCCGTCTACGGAATGATTTCTATGATCGCTACGTAGCACAGGTGCTCGCCAATGATCCTGAGGCCACCATCGATGATGCGCTTCGCGACCAGTTTAATGCACAGGTTCCCTTGGGCTTCGTCGAGCATCGCGCGGCCTGGAGTACCCGGGGACCATTCGGGTCCTGGGTAGTGGGACACAACACCGTTATCAAGATTAACCGCACCCTGTTCCTGCACGGCGGTATAGCGCCGGATGTAGTGGGAAAGTCCATTCGTGAGATCAACGACCAGATCAGGGCTGAACTGCAAGGGGGAGGATCAGCAGATGCCCTTTCAGGAGGGGCAGGAGCCGGACAGCCATCTTTGTCAGAGACAGAAACCGGACCCTTGTGGTATCGGGGTTTAGCTCAAAATGATGAAGCCGCGGAACAGGCAAACCTCGATGCGGTGCTGGAGTTCTATGATGTAGACCGCATCGTACTTGGGCATACCCCGAGCCTCAGCACGATTTTGCCGCGCTTTGATGGCAAGGTAATCCTTATCGATACGGGGATATCAGAATACTATGGCGGTCAATTGGGTAGTCTGTTAATTGAGAACAATGAGTTGATTGCTCTGCAGCGTGGCGAGACGTTTAAAATACCCACTGGGGAGGAACCTTTGCTGCCTTACTTTAAAGCTATCTTGGAAGTGGAATCCAAATCCTCATCCCTACAGCAAATTATACTCAACCTTGAGACTCCGCCTGGGCAGAGCACTCCGCAATAGCGGCTTACCTGTATTTGTCCTAAAAATTGCCAAACACCCAATTTGAAGTGGAATTACTATACGTCGTCAAACCTTCTTGGACAAAGTTAACTCTGATTTAAGAGGCACTAGAGTCGGGAACCGAGTAATACTTTGGTTTAGAACTGACGAATTCCAAACAGCTCTGGAAAGAGCCGCGGATATGAAAATCGAAATTGTAACCTGACCCCATCTTTATAAAAATGCGAACCAGTATGAAATATGGCTTCGAAATTTGGATGGTTATCTGGGAGTGCGGAGTTATCAAGCTAACCCACCGTTTTATGCAGTAATATCAATGCGTCACAGAGATTTCTAATTCTGATAGCGCATTTTTTTGCTTACACACCGCTTACACAACTTGATTTTCAGATTGCACACCTTTTTAGTGCGATCCGATAGTGGATATCGTTTGTACATTTACGCTTTTTTTATGGAGCGATTTATCGCAGAATGGTGTTTAACTTGCCAGTACCAGCCAAACAGTATGGTGAATGATTTCAGGCGAAAATCGGTGGCACTTGTATATTGATTTTGAAAATTCCATGACACAATTATGGCTTAGAGCAAGTCAACTAGTCAGTACCGTTGGCAGCTCTCTCCCAAACGATTTGTCCAATTCCTTCGCTATTCACTGTGTTCGCATTTAACTGGATAGGTTCAGACACCAACTCCCAGCCTTCCGTAGACATGTAATGTACAGTCCAGGTAAAAGGCTTGGCAAAGGGAGAACAACAAAAATCGAAGATTCCAGTAGCTGGAACAGGAATGATCTTGGGGATTGCAGGTTGATTACTGAATTCATCCATCGACGCGGCAATGAAATAAGAACCCTCAGATGGGCTATATGGGCCTAACTCCCAGGCTAGTTTGTCAGGAAGGGTAATCGTAAATCTCGCAGTGAGATTACGGTCAGGCTCTAGTGTGCTGCAACTTGCTGAAGACAATGGAGTCCCAACCCATTGATTGCTCTCGTATGCCAAAGCATTGAGCTCACTGTACTGTTGAGCACACAGACAATCGTTGCGTGGACACCACTTCAGGTTGTCATCCAGAGCAGTATTCTGCTGCCGGAAATGTACTAGGTCGTCGGCTATGTAACTGTCATAGATAATCACCGCGTTGTCGTCTTCATACTGAAGCAGGAACTCCTCTTGAATACGTTGTTCTGCCAGAGCGGCTTTGAGCCTGGCTTGTTCAAGCTGGGTTGGAATCAGGTTGCTGACTAGTACGATTAAGAAAAATCCCAGAATGGCGGGTCTTTGCCACTCGAGGTGTGCAAGCTTTTCAGTCAGAGCATTCATGCCAAACATTGTTGCAATAGAAAACACTAGGCACACTAGGAACAGGTAGTAAGCAAAGAGGGTCAGACGCCCAATTACGGGTATCAGAGGGAACAGCGTGGCTACCAGCAGTGCAATTATTAGTGAAAAAGAAATTTTCCAATGGTGATGCACTACCAGCAATAGACCACCGGCGAGAATAAGCAAAATAGGTACTTGCCACCAGTGTCGCCAGCCCATCTTGTCGGCCAGGTTTTCAGGGAATGCGGCAAAATCTCCAAGCGTAGTAACTTGCGAGTTGTAACCTGTGAGCAACTCATCCCCAAGCATATAGACACGCATTAGCGTATAAATGGCGGCCATAACGAGATAGGGTACAGTGAAACGGAGCCTTTGGGTTATGCTTCCGAGAGGGAGACAGGGGAGTATCAGCAACAGGGGCACATAGGTCTCTTTCGAAATGCTTGCGAGAAAATAGAGTAATCCGCCCAATAGAGCATAGTGGAAACGGTTAGTACGAAGGGCAGCTTCGAATGCAAGCAGACTTAATAAACTGAACACCAGCCCTTCGACATAGTGTCGGACCATTAACCAGTTAGTGATCTGCGCAGTAGGCAAGGCAACAACAAACAGTGCAACAATCATGCTTGCATAGATAGGGGCGACGAAAAAGCGCAGCACTCTATAGAACAGGAGCAACATGAGCGTCAGCGAAATCAAGTGATGCCAGTAGAATCCTGACGGATCAAATCCGAATAGAAAATAATCCATTCTGAGCGACAACTGTTGCATCGGAGTAAAGAAATTGTACTTAAGTTCCGGGCTATAGAATCCAGCAAATGGCCCTATTACGTCGACATAATGAAGAATATCGGTGTCATCATAGCTAAACCAATTGCCAAGTATGTGTGCGTAAATATTCCAGAATAGTAGTAGCGGGAGTAGTATCGCCACTAATTCGATCAGCACTGGAGGGTGCTCGTTGTTAGTTGTAGCACGCTTGTGAAAATGCCAACTCATTGAGCAGACTCCCATCCCGATCCATGCTGCACCGAGTAGCATGAGAAGCATAAACGAGCTGTTTAACTGATCAAATAGAATAGGCCAGCTTCCGCCTAAGAACAGAGCGGAAACAGCCACCATCCAGCCAAGCAGTACCGGCAAAAATTTTATTGGAGAGGTTGATTGAAGGCGTTCCATCGATCAGAAGTGCCACCAAGTAACAATATTAGCAGAATGTGTCATTAAAGATCGGGCTCTTCCATTCGTTAACGCCTCGAATGAGAAAAGCCTTCGGAATTGATAGATACTGTATATACACACGGTTTACCTCTTCCACATAAGTATGCTATCAAGCTCGCTGCTTATAAGTAAAACAAAAGGTACCTCGCACGACTCGCTCTGTCCAATCTCCGCTATAGATCACGCGTGATTTAGCTAATTTTAATACCGAAACCGAATTTGTCTCACTGGTAATGGTCGATGACTGGTTCGATGAACTCAATCAACTGGCACCTCCGGATTCGCGCTGAACTGCCGCTGGTATTATCATCGCCGGCATCACACAAATTTATTAAATCAGCACTACCCAGCTGCGCATGGTCAATGCTATCAACGAATCCGTAAGCAGTCTGGATCGCGGGCCAGGCCATGATTTTGTTGAAGTTGGCTGTATGACCTGCCACCGCGTATTGAATCGCCCGAATATGTAGTGGATAGTTTGGCGGACCAACTTGCCAGACTTAGGGATTACGTGGCAGCTGCAATTCGATCTCATATTCGAGCGTTTGATTGTCTCTCCGCGTTACGACGTTCACCACGTCCCCCGCTTTGTGCAATTCCATTACGGTAACCAGATCATCTTCATCACTTATCTGCATGCCGCCCACCGCAACGATCACATCACCTAGCACAATGCCACGTCGGTTTCGGGTTAATCCTCTCATCCCCAATTGCGCCGGAATGCTGTCTTCAAACACATCGAAAACGATTACGCCATCTATGCCCCAGAGCTGTCGGTAATAGTCGGCCTGGGGGATAGGTGCAATATCGAGAATGGGCGTTTGCACCTTACCGTAGGTAATCAGCTCTGGCACAATACTTTTTACTGTGTTCACAGGGATGGCAAAGCCAATACCTGAGCTACCGCCACTGGGGCTGTAGATGGCGGTATTCACGCCCACCAATTGACCAAGGGAATTGAGTAAAGGTCCCCCGGAGTTGCCCGGATTAATGGCAGCATCGGTCTGAATCACGTCCCGAATTTTACGCCGGGTGACAGAGTCTATTTCCCGACCAAGAGCGCTTACAACACCCACCGTCATGGTGGTATCCAGCCCGAATGGATTGCCAATCGCAATCACCTTGCGGCCCACTTCGAGTAAAGAAGAGTCACCCAGATTTATCGGGATAAGCTTGTCTTTGGGCGCATCAATCTTGATAACAGCCAAGTCTTTACCAGGCTCCAGGCCAACCGCGGAGGCAAAGTAGGTGCTACCATCTTGCAAGGTAACTTCTACCCGGTTCGCCTCCTGGACCACATGATAATTGGTAACAATGTATCCCTCATCGCTCCAGATAATCCCGGTCCCACTGCCCTGAGGCACTTCCTGTGGATTCAGCGAGTAGTATGAACGAACAAATCTTGAATTGGTGATGTTGACAACTGAGGGGCTGGCCAATTTGAATATCTCGATGTTGTTTTCTTCATCATTGGTCTTGAATGCCCTGTAATCGACTGCCTGTGCGTTTGTCACCGCCGATATGGCGAGCAGCGCCAATCCCAACCAGCTGTTTTTAATAGATTTCATGAGCATGCCCTGTCAACCCTGAATACTTTTTAAATAAGATCAAATTATGCCGTTTCAACCCCTTAAGCGGAGAATATCCCTTGCAAGTCCCATGTTATGCTTGTCTTTCTTAATCCCGACTTAACGGTTTTCCGTATCCATTGTGCCTGCAATTTACGACGAAATAGGCAAAACCTACACCGTAACCCGTGCCGCCGACCCTCGCATCAGCAATCGACTCATCGAACTGCTGAATTTGCCCAAATGCTCTTCAATTGCCGATATTGGCGCCGGTTCTGGGAACTATAGCCTGAAACTCGCCGAAAGTGGTTTTTCAGTCACCGCCATTGAGCCCTCTCAGACTATGCGCAAGCAGTCCAGATCGCACCATAATTTGCGCTGGCATGCTGGCATGGCGGAAGGTCTTCCGTTCCCGGATAAGCATTTTGATGGTGTCACAATGATACTGTGCCTCCACCATCTAAATAATTGGAAGAAAGGCCTGGCAGAAGCACTCCGGGTTGTCGGGGATGGACCGATTATCATCTTTGGTTTCGATGTCGATTACAAAGCAGATTTCTGGCTGTTTCACTATTTCCCTGATTTCTTGCAGATCGATCAGGATTGGTCAGTGGACTTACCGGGGATCAAAGACTATGTCATCAACACGCTGTCCGCCAGACTCGAGTTGTTTAGCTTCCCGCTACCCAAAGATTTAATCGATCACTTTTTAGCGGCTGGGTGGGCACGACCCGAGATATATCTCGAAGAAAAATACCGAAACGGTATCTCTTCTTTTCCAAAGCTGGACAATGCCGCGCTTAACCGGGGACTGAACATGTTACAGAAAGATTTACAATCCAATGCATGGCATGAAAAATACGGTCACCTGCTGAAACATGAAACCCATGATCGAGGTTATCTGTTTATGAAAATTCAGCGTTGATCCAAGCGGTATTTCTTGCAATGACGTTTTTTATAGAGTTTCGATTTCTTCCTGCAACTGCAACCACTCCTCCTCAGATGCTCTAAGCTGGACCTTAAGTTCTCCCTGTCGAAGTAGGGTGCCTTTAAGTCTCGATTTGCTGACATCATCATACAAGGATTGATCAGCCAGACTCTCATCTATTGCTCTCAGCTCGCCATGCAATTTCTCGATAGATTTTTCCAGCTGCTTTCCGCGCTTTCTTAAAGGCGCCATGTGAACCCGTTTTGCAGCAGCGAGCTGGCGTTGTTCTTTCTTATCAGGTTTTCCATTCCCGGTCATGCTGCTCCTTTCGCTCGAGTCTGGGCCAGTAGGTTCTTTCCCGGAGCTCCGGATCAAACGCTCGTAGTCATCAAGATCTCCTTCAAATTCAGAAAACCTACCCTGGTGAATCCAGTAGAATTCCTCGGCCGTGTTAGTCAGCAGATGCCGGTCGTGAGAAACCATGATGATAGCACCTTCAAATCCCTGCAGCGCAACGGTTAGTGCGTGGCGCATATCCAGATCGAGGTGATTGGTAGGTTCGTCCAGCAATAATAAATTGGGTTTTCCCCAGGTTATTTTTGCCAGGGCGAGCCGGGCTTTTTCTCCCCCTGAAAAATTAACTATAGCATCATCTGCCCTGCTGCCAATAAAGTCAAAACCACCGAGAAAGTTTCTAATGTCCTGCTCTTTTGCTTGACGATTTACCTCCCGCAGGATGCCGAGAGGAGTTCCAGTCTGATCCAGTTCATCCACTTGATGCTGAGCAAAATAACCGATACGCAGATGTTTAGTCGCATGTAAAACACCTGCAAGTGGCTCAAGCTTTCCTGCCAGCACTTTAAGTAACGTCGATTTCCCGCTGCCGTTTCGGCCCAATAATCCGAGTCTTGTGGTTGCACGAATTGAAAAGGAGATGTTGCTTGTCAGTGGTAATTCGAAGCCAAATGATAACTTCTCCATTGTAATTAAAAACGATGGAAGTCTATCCAATGCAGGAAACTGAAATCTAAAGGGTGAGTCGATATGGGCAGGGGCAATATCCTGCATGCGATTAAGTTCCTTTAGCCTGCTCTGTGCCTGTTTCGCTTTTGTCGCCTTATAGCGGAAGCGACGCACAAAGCTTTCGATTTCGGCTCTGCGTCTTTGTTGTTTCTCAAACATGGCCTGCTGCATGGCAATTCTCTCAGCCCGTTGTATTTCGTAGGCGCTGTAGTTGCCTTTATACATTTTCAAGTCCTGATGCTCGAAGCTGATGACATGATCAATCACTTTATCGAGAAAACTGCGATCATGGGAAATTATTAACAAAGTGCCAGAATAGCGGAGCAGCCATTGCTCCAGCCAGATAGTCGCTTCGAGATCCATATGGTTGGTGGGCTCGTCCAGCAAGAGCAAATCCGAGGGGCACATAAGCGCAGCGGCCAGATTGAGCCTGACCCGCCATCCGCCGGAGAAGGCAGTTACTCGATTGCCAAACTCCTCAACTGCAAATCCCAATCCAGACAAAAGCTGTTCTGCCCGGTTTTGAATATCATAGGCACCTATGCTGTCCAGATCATTGTGAATTGCAGCAACTGCGTCCAGGTCATGCCTGGATTCGGTCTTACTCAGTCGTTGCTCCAGTTGGCGATACTGCTTATCGGCATCAATTACATGATCCAGAGCTGATCGATCAGATCCGGCGGCTTCCTGCTCCATGGCGGAACACCGCAAGGTCTCGGAGAAACGGATGTCACCCTGCTCCAGAGGCAAATCCCCCTGTAGCGCTGCGAAAAGACTGGTTTTACCACTGCCATTGCGGCCGATTACACCGCTGCGCTGACCGCTGTGAAGCAGTAAACTTGTGCCTTCCAGCAGCGTTTTTGTGCCCCTCATCAGTACAATGTTGTTTAGCGAAATCATCGCGCCTAGTTTCCAAGTTTGCTTGCAGCCAAAATTGCGGAACATAATACTACAGCTATGCGATTGATTTCAGCAGGTCGAATTCGTACTATTGCTGGAATGAAGGCCATTTATTCTCTACTGGTAACCCGCAAAAAATAATATGAAACAAATCCTGATTATCGATGATGATGAAAACCTCGGTGAATTACTGACTCAGTATCTGGAAAGATATGATATGAATGTTCACGTGGCTCACACGCCGACCCGGGGTTTTGAAATGCTCAAGAAGATCAAGCCAGACCTGCTCATTCTTGATGTGATGCTACCGGAGAAAGATGGATTCGAAATTTGTCGGGAGATAAGAGCTAAATCCTCTATTTATGGTCAACTACCAATACTCATGCTAACGGCCCATGCCGAAGTGACCGAACGTATTGTCGGCCTTGAATTAGGCGCTGATGACTACTTACCTAAGCCTTTTGAACCGCGCGAGCTGGTTGCCCGAATTCACAATATATTGCGCCGTAGCAGTGATGACAATCGTCTGCATAAGGACATCAAACCCATCGACGGACTGGACGTGGATATTTCAAGGCGGGAAGTAAAACTGGACGGTAGTGTGCTGGACCTGACTACCATGGAGTACGAACTACTCATACTCTTTATGCAATTTCCCAATAAGACTTTTACTCGCGATGAGCTGATGAACCGATTGCGTGGCATTGATGCCGAACTGTTTTCGCGTGCCGTAGACACTCTGGTGAGCCGCCTGAGGCATAAGTTAAAGGATACCTCAAAAACGCCCAGATATATTAAGACCATTTGGGGGCGCGGTTATACGTTTGTCGGCGAACAACTATGAGTACATTGCTAAGCCACGTAAAGCGCTCGCTTTTTTTTCGACTGCTGCTGATCTTTGGCGCAACGGTTATGCTGTTTATACTTATTATTTCTGTTTCGCTTAATGAGCTAAATCAAAACGCTAATGAGATCGAGGCTATCCCGGATTACTTCTCACGCAATATTGAATCTATAATTGAAGAAATCGGCACACCGCCAAACCTCGCCAGCGCTATTGCGTTGGCCGACGATCTGGATTGGCGCATCGATATCCGTAATCCCATCATGAATTGGAGTTCAGATAACGACAGAAGTCTCGATGTAGACAGCTCAGTTTACAGTGAAACACTATCTAACGATGCAGAGAAAAGAACTGTCGGCAATGAAGACATTATCAGTGTGAGCCGTGGTGGGTATGAGTTTTATTTATACCAGCGATCGATTGATTCAAACAATTTTTTTGCGCTTTACGTCGCTGTAAGCCTGGCAGCAATCGTTCTGTTTTTTAACTATTTCATGGTCAATAGATTACTAAATCCCGTGCGTCTGTTGAAACGTGGTGCAGAAAGAATTCGACGTGGTGATCTGGGGTATCGAGTGGATAGCGATCGCCAGGATGAACTCGGCGAATTAACTGTTAGCATCAATGGCATGGCTGATTCATTACAGTCCATGCTGGAAGCAAAGCGTCAGCTGCTGCTGGCCATTAGTCATGAGCTTCGAACGCCAATCACCAAGGCGAAATTACGACTCGAATTCATGCCTCTAAGTGGCGAAAGAGAGCAACTGCGTGGTGACCTGAATGAAATTGACCTGCTTATCTCTGATCTATTAGAAGCAGAACGGCTTAATAGTGAACATTCTGTCCTGGTTGCCGAACCGGTGCAGATCCTTGAGTTTGTTGACTCTGTTCTTGAACAGTTTGAAAACTATACTGGAGGCTTAACCTTAATCAAACCGAAACAGGACAAAGTTATCGATATAGACAAATTGCGCGTGCGCCTGCTTATTACCAACTTACTCAATAATGCAATCAGACACGGCGAAGAAAAGCCCATCGATGTGGATATTTCATTCAATGAAGAAAGCGTATTCCTGAATATTACCGATCATGGTGAAGGTATTGCGGAGGAGCATCTACCCAACATCAGCGAACCCTTTTATCGAGCCGACCGGTCACGACAAAGAAATACTGGCGGTTT
>PBTO01000063.1 GCA_002726595.1 Gammaproteobacteria bacterium
GGTTATGATCACAACTGGGTGAAGCAATATGTATTTGAAGATGATGCTGCGCCGCTTCTGCCCAAGGGAACCATTTTGCACTCTATCGGTTTTCTGGATACGACAAGCGCCAATCCCAATTTAGCCGATTCGCGTAACTGGGCTGGTGGCGGTCGTCGCTCTATTACCAATATGTTTATCGATCTTGGTTATTCCGTGAGGTTAACCGAAGAACAGTTTCAGGCCGAGATGGCTGTCAGGCGAGCGAACATGAAAGACAAGAATGAGTACGATGTCGGCTGTCCGCTGTGTTGGGCTCCTGAGATTGCCAGCCAGGATTTGGCGCAAGGAGACCAATAATGAATAGCAGTAGCGTTAAGCTCTTGGATTTGAGAGGCCAGGTAATACTCCTGGTCTCTATGTCGGTTCTTCTGTTCTCTCAATTTGCTACGGCCCAGGGCAGCTGGATGTATCTGAAAGATCAGTTTACCTCACCAGCATATGAGGGCTGGTGGCCCAACGAAGATGGATCATACAAGTTGTTCTTCGGCTATATGAATACCAACTGGGAGCAGCACTACGATGTCCCTATTGGTCCGGGAAATTATTTCAATATTGTCGAAGCGGGTGCGCTGGACGATCTGGAAATTAATGCATTTGACTTTGCCGAAGCCGATCAGGGCCAGCCCAGCCATTTTTACCCAAGACGGAACCCGTTTCTGTTTACCATTGACGTACCTGCAGATTTTGGCACTAGAGAGGTGGTTTGGACCCTGATTACTCGTGGCCAGACTATCCGCGCTTTTGGCTCGCTTCAGTCTGACTACCGAATTAATCCGCAGGTGATTTCAACGGAAGTCGGTGGCTCTTACGGCAGTCTCGATGACAGGTTGCGTACCAATATTCCACCGGAATTGCGCGTTGAGGGTGAGAATTTTCGTACCGTGAGGGTTGGGCAACCCCTGAGCCTTGCGGTTCGGGCCAATGACCCGGATAATCTACCTGAGCCGCGAAACCGGGGGCTTCCAACCACGCTCGATGCCCTTTATAGGCCACCTTCTTCGGTCGTGGCTGCCAGTGTTCCGGGATTGCGTTTCTCCTGGATTGTTTATAGAGGTCCTGCCAATAGTGCGAATTTTGATCCAATTCAAATGAAGACCTATATGGACACTCGCATGTACTCGAATTCACCGTGGTCACCTCCCTGGTACTTGCCAGCACCTCCGGCAGATAATCGCTGGGCGTCAGAAGTGGTTTTTGATGCACCGGGTGAATATATGTTGAGAGGGGTTGCCAGCGATGGCTCGATGTTTACCTACCAGAATTTGAATGTCACGGTAACGCCTTAGATTTATTTGTTTTTCGGCTAACACTGTGTGGATTTGATAAAAAGCGAAATGGGTTTACCCGTTTCGCTTTTTATTTTGCCGAATTTTATCGAGCGCATGGTGAGCGCTCGCTGGAGTAAGGCATCACGAGGTGAGTTGGTCACGATCCCACCCGCTGGCTATGACATCGACGGCAGCAGGGAGTCAGTTAACAGGTCGCGTAGCATAGTGGATGGGCGCACAATGGACTCTCAAGTAGTTGGCGGCTTACTGCGGGCCGGAAATTTATCAACAAAAAAGGTGGTTAGATTCCTCTAACCACCTTTCTGGATTAGCCGTTTATCAGTCTAGCTAGCGCATAGAGCGAGACTGCGGACGAATGCGAACACCGTGATATTGCTCATCGGTCACCGGGTCCAGCCACTCCACGCTGCCTTCGTAGATGGTTAGTTGGTGGGCATCGACATCTGGATGAGCGCCATGCCAGTGTTCGACATCAGCAGGTGTCCAGAACGGTTCGCCGGGATGAAATTCCTCAATGGCGCGGCCACGTATCTGGTGCAGGCCGATGCCCTCTTCGATCAGCAATAACTGCCCCCAAGTGTGGGTGTGCCAGGATGAACGGACACCGGCAGGAAACAGGATGCGGATGTTGCGCATATCAGGGGTCTGGCTTATTTCCGGTGAGCCGCCCTGAAAATTGCTGGATTGCGCTGAAATAATGTCAGTCTGGATACCAAGTATCAGCGCGGCTAGTACCAACGCAGCACAGACTGAAGTAATAGTTTCTTTGAGCTTGGGTTTTTTCGGATTGTAACTCATCACTCCCTCCGATCTTGTTGTAACAGAACCAACTGTCACACTATGAAGCCTGTAATATTAACTCAATGGTCGCCAGTGTCAATGATAACGGAATGCAGGCTCCAGTTGACATGGCTTTTGTTCTTGTTGAACTACAAGTCCCGTTGCATTCGCAAGTTTCCTGATTTACTCTCAAAGCTCTTCTTTTAGCTGGGTTGCTGCCTGATTGAGTCGGGGAGGTGTGTTGTTATGTTTTCTGCTGAAAAAATTATTGCTCGAACACTGCTGATCTTGGGGGCGTGTTGTCTGGGAGCCAGTGCACTGGCGCAATTGGAACCTATCAATGAACGACCAAATCCATTTAGCACGGTCGATGGTTGGGCTGACCTGCCAGGGGATCGGGAATGGGGTTCTACGGCAGGGGTGGATATCGATCCTGATGGCATTCATCTTTGGGCCATCGATCGCTGCGGTTCCAATAGTTGTAGCGGCTCTAATCTCGACTCTATAGTAAAAATCGATCCGAACGGCAATGTGGTAGCCGCCATCGGTGGTGGTCTCACCCTGTTTCCACACGGCCTGCATGTAGACCGGGATGGCAATATCTGGGTAACAGATGCCCGCGGTCCTGATGCAAGCGATCCCACAACTGCTGGCAAGGGACATGCTGTCTATAAATTGAGTCCATCCGGGGAAGTGTTGCTGACGCTGGGGACACCCGGCGTAGCGGGTGATGGCACGGATGCGAGGTTGAATACACCCTGTGATATCGTCACCGATGCAGATGGCAATATTTATGTAGGCGATGGCCATGATGGGCAAAATGTAAATGCCACGCCTGACACTGTGGCCCGCATCGTTAAATTTGACAGAAACGGTAATTTGATTAAATACTGGGGCGGATGGGGGGCAGGTCCGGGCCAGGTGAAGACGCCCCATGCAGTGGATATCGATTCCAGAAACCGCCTGGTTGTAGGTGACCGGGGGAATAATCGTCTGCAGATTTTTGATCTGGATGGCAACTATATGGGGGAATTTAAAACCTTCTCTCGCCCCAGTGGCATCTATATCACCGATGACGACACGATTTATGTTGCCGATTCCGAGTCCGAGTTCGACGAGGTGCGCAATCCTGGTTGGACTGCCGGCATTAGGGTAGGTAGCTTACTCGATGGCATCGTAGACTACTTCATTGATGGGACAGTTGCGGCTTATCCAGATGGCTCCAATCCTGAAGGTGTCGCGGTTGATGCGGCGGGTAATGTTTACGGGGCTGTAGTCTCGGGTGGTGGTGCCATGGTGAAGTCATCACGGCGCTGATCTGTTATCTCAGATTATTTTCTCAAGTCCTGGCTTTGGCGTTGCAGTAGCGGGTTAACATTTCCGGCTCACTGTGAATGTGTTTTTCGATCACGCCCACGAGTTCGGCTTTTGACACGGTGCCAAGGTTAGCGATCAGGTCTGAGCTGAGCACCAGCAAAATGAACAGTAACATAAAAAATGTCAGGTACAGGAAAGGTGTTTCGATACCTAAAAACCGCAGACAGGCTACAAATAACAAAGAGAAGATTAAAACCGAGCGTATGGCAGATTCCCTCTGAATCTGTCGCTTGGCTTTCATGATGAGTTGAAAGTCCCGGTCATTCATGATTTCACTCCCCTTTGAATAAATGTCGTGCCGACAGTGATTTCTTTTGTTGTTTCACGCGCCGGCTACAGTGTTACTACCATGCACTGTATCAACAAAGTGCTACTGCCCGCCACAGCGGTTGTTGATTTGTTTGCACAACTGGATTAGCTTCTACCGATTAACATTCTCCAATTTACCTGAGAGCTGCAGTATGAAGCACTATTACAAAAGAAACAGTCTCATGGCTTTCTTGCCGAGCCTTATCGTTGCCTTGATGGCTGGTGTGGTTAGCGCTCAGTCAACTGATTCCTGGGACGTTCCCAGAACTGCCGATGGCCATGCCGATCTACAGGGTGTCTGGTCAAATAACACCCTCACCCCGGTCGAGCGACCCGAGGTCTTTGGTGATAAACAGATTCTCACTGAAGAGGATATGGTGTTTCTGCAGCGGCGGATCAGTGAAATCCAGGCGGAAGACGGGGACGCGCTGTTTGGCGATGGTGTACTGGCCGCCGCCTTTTCGGGCGAAGTAAAATCCTACGACCCCACGACCGGTAATTACGATCAGTCCTGGTTGGCAGAAAGATCTGTTCACAACCGCACTTCACAGATCATCGATCCGCCTAACGGTAAATTTCCTCCCCGCACCGAAGAAGCTGTTGCCATGGGAAATCTGGCCAGGGAGCGACGACAGGATCATCCGGCTGACTCCTGGCTGGACCGGCCACTGAGCGAGCGATGTGTGTCATACGGTGCGCCCTATCTGGGGTCAGGCTACAACAGTTACTGGCAGATCGTTCAGTCCCGCGACCATGTCGTGATTGTGCAGGAAATGATCCATGACGTGAGAGTCATCCCGGTGGTGGAAATGCCCCATGCCGATGAGAGTATCAAGCTGTGGCACGGTGATTCCAGAGGCTACTGGGACGGCGACACTCTGGTTATAGAAACCACGAACTATTCAGATAAGAGTGGTTTTGGTCCTGAAACTTCCGCCAAGGTTAATATCGAACGCATATCCCGTCTGGATGAGACCACGCTGCGTTACGAGATAACCTCCAATGACCCCGGGTCTTACACTGCCCCGTACACCCGGGAGATTCTGTTTGATTACAGCCCGGAACCCATATTCGAATATGCCTGCCATGAGGGCAACTATGGCATGATGAATATACTCTCCGGGCATCGGGCCGAGGAGCGCTTTGCACGGGAAGAAGCCGCGGCCGTAAATTAAGGATCTGCGGGTGTCCCCAGTTATTCCCGGCTGCTTATGAAGTTAACAAAGGGTTTTAAAGAACTGGTAGCTGAAGCAGAGAGCGAGGTCAACTCACTGTCTCCTGCCGAAGTTCATGGCCGATTGCAGCAGCCTGGCTGCCTGCTGGTTGATCTGAGGGATGTTCGTGAATTGAAGCGGGAAGGAAAGATCGCCGGTTCGTTCCATGTGCCCCGCGGTATGCTTGAATTCTGGATCGATCCAGAAAGTCCCTATTACCAATCTCGATTCGATGATGCCACCGAGCTTGTTCTGTACTGTAACAAGGGCTGGCGCTCCGCCCTGGCTGCCAAAGTACTCCAAGAAATGGGTGTTGAAAATGTCTCACACTTGCAGGGGGGCATGGAGCAGTGGCTCATCGATATTGGTCCGGTAGCAGAGCAGGGAGACTAACTGGATCAATTTGCTCTGGCCCCCTTAGTTCAGAATGTGTAAGCAAGGTAATTCGGCATGACCGAGACGGCTGTCACTCTACAATCCCAGTGCCCGAATTGCGGTCAGTCTCTGACTGGTAATTTCTGTGCTAATAGTGGTCAGCCTGACAAAGAAGTAAAGCGTACATTTACAGTTAATAGGGACAGAGGGAATAAATTTTATTCCCTCCGTCCCTATTAACACTAAGGAGGAACAAACCGATGAAACAGCTGTATTCCCTATTCTTGAGCACAGCACTGATGGGATTGACGACATTCACCCTGATCCCGGTCGCCATTGCCGCCGAAGAGTTAGACTCGATTGAGGCAGCGACCGCAGGAGCCCGGGTTTATGAAGGCTTCTTTGATTTTTACTACCAGGCTAGTAATGGCACGGTGTTAGTCGAAATAGACGAATGGGATAAGGAATTCCTCTATACCAATTCATTGGCCACCGGCATCGGTTCGAACGATATTGGGCTGGATCGTGGTCAGCTAGGTTCCGGTCGTGTGGTTAAATTTGAAAGGCACGGTGACAAAGTCTTTCTCAAACACATAAACCTCCAGTACCGGGCGCAATCGGATAACGAACTGGAGCAGCTTGCAGTAGAAGAAGCATTTGCCGAATCCATCTTGTGGGGTTTCACCGTTGCAGCTCAGACTGGCGAGCGGGTGCTGGTGGATGCTACAGATTTTCTGCTCACCGACGTTCATGGAATTAGCAATACGCTGACCGCTCGGGAGCAGGGCAGCTATAGCGTGGACAAATCCCGTTCTGCCATCTATTTACCACGTACCAAAAACTTTCCCTTAAATACAGAATTCGAAGCACAACTTACTTTCACCAGCGCCCGTGGTGGCAACCTGGTGCGCACTGTTACGCCAACTTCTCAGAGCATAACGGTAAGATTGCACAATTCCTTCGTTGCACTGCCTGATGCAGGTTATAGCCCCCGGATATTCCACCCTCAGTCTGGCTTTTTCTCACGCCAGTTCGAAGATTATGCGGCGCCCATAAATGAAGACATGACCCAGCGTTATATTGCGCGTCATCGATTGCAGAAGCGCGATCCTGATGCGAGCAGCAGTGAGGTGCTGGAACCCATTATTTATTACCTCGATCCGGGTGTGCCGGAGCCGGTACGCTCGGCCCTGCTTGATGGTGCGCGCTGGTGGACTGACGCCTTTGCATCCATTGGTTTCGAAAATGCCTTCCAGGTTGAATTACTGCCTTTCGATGCAGATCCCATGGATATTCGCTACAACGTGATTCAATGGGTGCATCGCTCGACCAGAGGCTGGTCCTACGGTTCCAGCGTAACTGATCCCCGTACCGGTGAAATAATCAAAGGCAAAGTAACACTTGGCTCGCTACGAGTGCGCCAGGATTACCGTATTGCGCAATCCCTGATCGGTCTGGCGATGGAGGGTGCAGATGAATCGATTCAACAGCTTGCACTGTCTCGTATCAGGCAGTTAGCTGCCCATGAAGTCGGTCATACGCTAGGTATTGCTCATAACTTTGCCGCCAGTGTAAACCAGAGAGCTTCTGTTATGGACTATCCGCACCCACTCATTGACATCAATGACAGCGGCGTCCTCAATGCGCTCAATGCTTACGACATTGGTCTGGGGCAATGGGACTACCAGGTAATTAAATACGGTTACAGCCAATATACCAACGAGGCGGAAGCAGCAGCAGGCCTGGCCAATACGCTGCAGGAAAATCGGGATGCCGGGCTACATTTTATCTCTGATGCAGACAGTCGTGCCCCGGGTGGAGCCCATCCTCTTGCTCACATGTGGGACAACGGTGGCTATCCAACCGATGAACTGACTCGGTTGTTAGAAGTTCGAGGCCAGGCCCTGTCTCGTTTTGGTGCTTCCAATCTAAAGCCCGGTCAACCCTACGCCGAGCTGGAAGAAATTCTTGTCCCGCTGTATTTTCTGCACCGCTATCAGGTGGATGCCGTGCACAGAATAGTAGGTGGCACCTATTACGATTACGCCGTTTATGACGGAAATCCGGAATCGGTGAATGCTATCGTAAGTCCAGTGCCAGCTGCTGACCAGTGGCGTGCACTGGATGCTTTACTCGCCACGCTTGATCCGGACGTGCTGGCAATCCCGCAAACCATACTTGAGCTAATCCCGCCGAAGTCTCTGGGATATTCCCGTTCGCGCGAGAGCTTTCCGCTACGTACATCCCAGGGCATTGACTATATCGCGATCGCTGAAACTGCCGCAGATCACACGATTCAGGGCATTTTGCAGCGTGAGCGTCTGGCGCGGATAAATAATCTCCATGGCCTCGATTCGTCGCTGCCAACTGTCCATGATATTCTTGACCGACTGTTACAAGCAGTATATTACAATGCGCCGGAAGGCAGTCAGGCGGCGGCCATTCAACGAGCTGTGAATCATGTTTTTTTGTATAGAGTGATGGCTCTCGTGCGCCATGATGAGGTTGATAATCAGATCAAATCACAGCTTAATATCTCATTGCACAAATTGAGAGATTGGTTAAATCAGGAGCTATCTCAACAGACCGATCCGCTCTGGCGCGGCAATCACCAATTGGCGCTGGATGAAATCAACAACTGGCTGGAAAGAAATAGCCCCAATAGCGTATTAAGCCCACCACTGGCAATGCCACCGGGAGCACCTATTTAAAAGAGAGATTCTCGGAGTTTTTTCGGTAAATTTTTAATTCAAAATTAGCGTCACTGCCCCCAGAATTTCCACGGAATTCGAAATCACAGACATATTGGCGAATTTCACTAAGGGAACGGCTATGGTTTAAAAAAAAGACAATAATTACAATGACTTACATAATGGCACAGTTGCTGCATGCACTGACTATGTTGTCCTTCAGTAATGCTAATTCGCAGGAGTCAAACGTGGATCATTCAGAGCAGCAGTCATATCACATGCCATTTCTTATGAAAGCGCTGATTATGGGCGTGATTGGCATTTTCCTTATTATTGGCTTGGCTGGGCTCATTCNGCCAATCATCCCGGGGATTCTGTTCCTGGCCATGGCAGCGGTTCTATTGAGTAAAATTTCCAGCCGCTTTGCTTTTTNCCTTCAGCACAACACGACCTGGATCAAATGGAGAAGATACTGGCGCTCGATTGGTTTCCTGTCTTTTGCTCAACAACTGAAGCTGTCACTTCTGGTCCTGGCCAGATCATTGCTTAACGCAATCGATTCAAGCGTGAAATTCTTCAGCAAAAAATAACAATCCGGGGTCGGGTCTTTCCTGTTAGCAAGAGAACCAGATCTCCTATCACAGCGCTAACAAGAAAGACCTCAACCCGCTATCCCTGCCGCTATCCCCAGTATTCACAATTCCCGGAGCGGGTAGATTTCTTATTCGTCGCTCCCCTGATATGATGTCTTCCCCAAATTTCACGGAGGACAGCAAAATGAAGACAACAGCCAGATTAGAAGGCAAAGTTGCTGAAAAAGTGCATGCTGGCCGGCGCAATCTTCTCAAGGCCATTCCGGCACTGACATTCGCACCGAGCCTGTTAGCCCAGGGCAATCTGTCCTCGGTCGCAGTGAGAAAGCTTCACAGTTTCGGCTTGCGAGTCAATGATGTGGATGCTTCAACCAAGTTTTACCAGGACCTGTTTGGCGCCCCGATACAGGCGCGGCAGGGAGATACAGTGGTTTTGCGTATCGGGGAGGGTCCGCGGTTTTTTTCCTTGTCACCCACCTCCGAAGGCGAGCAGCCCAATATCAGCCACATCGGTCTTAGCGTGGCAGATTTTGACGTGGATGTGATCCGTAGTCAGCTAGCTGAACACGGTGTCAGCCGCGCCTCGCCCCAGGCTCTGGACCGACCTCCTCTAAACCGTGCTATGTATTCGTGGGTTACCAACCGGAGTGCCGATGCTGGCGGGGCAGCCACAGGCACTCAGGAATTGTTCTTTGCTGACCTTGAAGGGCTAACCTACCAACTCGCATCTGAGAACCACTGTGGTGGGGCAGGGCCGGCGGGCGATGTATGTGAGCGCCTGGAGACAGCACCCTCTTCCGGTTTAATGCAATTGCAGGATATTTCTCACTTCACCAATTCCATGGTCAATCGTGACCGGGCCAATGCCTTCTACACAACGGTTTTTGGTAAGCAATTTCAGGCGTATCAGGGGCCGACTTCACCCATCGTGGGAGTGGGCGATGGTATTCAATTTCTTATGTATACCGGCGGCAGTCAGGCTGGTAGACCTACCCGTCCGGGTAGTATCAATCACGTATGTTTTAGCGTTGCCAATTTCGAAGTAGACAGGATATTAGCCCTGCTGACTGACTACGGTTTGTCCGCGCGGGAGAATCCGCGTGATACGGCAGCGTTTAATCATTGGATCAGCATGAGAATGCCAAACAGGGGAGGCGCTGCAGGCGGCACGCCAGAACTGTATTTTTCCGATCCGGATGGTCTGCGAATTCAGCTACAGGACGCCGGCTACTGCGGTGGAGGCGGTTATCTTGGAGATAGTTGCCCGCCGCTGGTTTAGCGTTAAGACAGGATAAAAGGATAAAGGGAAAGCAGTATGAAACATCGTTACATCGGGAGGAGTGGTTTACGGGTCAGCCCGATTTGTATGGGTACAATGAGTTTCGGTACCTGGAGTAGTAAACAGGAATCATTTGCAATTATGGATACTGCGTTTGATCGGGGAATCAATTTTTTTGATACAGCCGAAGTTTATCCGGTACCACCGACCGCCGAACTGGTCGGACTCACCGAAAAAATCTTCGGTGAGTGGATTAAGACGAAGGACCGGGATGCCCTGATTATTGCAACCAAGGTGGCGGGGGCCGCATCGGGCTGGTTTGTGCCACCAATTCGTCAGGGCTTAACGGCGATCGATCGCCACCATGTCGAACGCGCTGTCGAGGGTAGCCTGCAGCGCCTGGGAGTCGATTACATCGATCTTTACCAGGTGCATTGGCCAGACACAGTATTACCAATCGTCGAATCCATGGAGGCACTGGATCGGCTGGTGCAAGCAGGTAAAGTGCGGTATGTAGGCACTTCCAATGAAAATGCCTACGGACTAACCAAGGCCAATACGGTATGTGAATACGAAGGCCTGGCTAAATTCCAGTCAATCCAGAACAATTTTTCTTTAATTAATCCACGCTTTCTCGATGAGTTAGCTAATGTCTGCAGAAAGGAGCAGGTATCACTTTTACCCTATTCCCCAATCGGGGGCGGGGTGTTAAGCGGCAAGTACAACGGAGATGAAGTACCGAGAAATACGCGCTTTGGCGATTATTTACACGATGATAATCCGCGCCAGAAAGCCATGGCGGATCGTTTTGTTAATGATGCAACAATCGCGGCCACCGCTAAATATCTGGATATCGCCAGGCAGGCAGAAATGTCACCCGTGACGCTGGCAACGGCCTGGAGCATGAATTTCGATTTTGTCGCGTCCACCATCATTGGTGCACGTACGGCTGAGCAACTGGAAGCGCCGCTGGCTGCGCTCGATATAAAGCTAAGTGATGAAGTCATGCAGCAGTGTGCTGCGGTGCAAAAGGAAATTCTCTATCCGATGGGATAAAAAACTGGATGATCTTTGCTGTCTCTCTGGTAATCCCGCGCTTTTCCGCGGCTCACACGTACGCGTGAAAGTCGATGCTGTAATAGATTAGCCCGCGAATTGCGGAGCAAGGATTACTTTGATGTTAAAGAGATCGATACTGGCTCTGACTGCTATCTGTGCGCTTTCTATAGAAGCACAGACGGTACATATTTCCCATTGCCTGGCCGGCTGTCCTACGGGATCACCTGCAACCAATGATATGGTCGTGCGCAATGTTTTCGTTGCCTCAATTAATCCGCAGAGCGCGCTGGCTGACTGGATTTCTTACCGGATACTAAAAGACACCGTTGGAGTCGCTTCTTTAATATCTCGCGAATGGTCACGGGATAATTTACTGGATTACAGTCCGAGTTCTGTCGATCTGGATTCTGCGTCAACTTCGTTTGGTCAGCCCGATCAGTCCTACCGTATAACAGAGATGGTGATTGATCCGGCCGATCAGGGGCGACTGGTCCCTTTTAGTAGCTTCGCCGGAACTCCCTATTGGTCTGATATCAACCGCGTGACGAATATGGCACCGATACGAAACGAAGTCAGAATAGGGCCCTGGTCACGTCTGGATCAGGCCATAAACGAACTGGCGGTACGGCAGGGTGAGCTATTTGTTATTAGCGGCCCCGTTTACCAGATAAGGCAACCGTTTACGACAGGCGCATCCAGCGCAAATAATCTGCCTGCGGCATTTTTCAAGGTGGTAGCAAACAAAAACGGGCAATTGTCGGCCTTTCTGTTTCAGCAGGACATGCGTCAACATGAACGATTTTGCAGTCAACTCAGCAACTTGCAAACGGTTGAGCAACTATCCGGGCTGGATTTACTACCACAACAACAGGCCTGGCCTGTCGCTGACCTGAATGAGGAGCTGGGTTGTTGAGCCTAGGGAGCCTCTGATTACAACCAGGCAGGAGAATTCATTGATGGAATATGTTTTTGATCCCAATCCAGTAGTCAGTGTTGCAGTTCTGAATTCAGCCATGCAGTTTCCCGTACACCGAATTTATTGTGTAGGCCAGAACTATGCCGATCATGTGCGGGAAATGGGTGGTGAACCAAAGCAGGGTACGCCGGTTTTTTTTAGCAAACCGGCAGACGCAATAGTTACCGACAATAAAGACGTACCCTATCCACCTGCGACCAACAATTTACACTATGAGGTTGAACTGGTTATCGCCCTTGGCCAGGGTGGCAGCAATATTTCAACAGCCGCTGCGTTGGATTGTGTATTTGGTTACGCAGTCGGCATCGATTTTACTCGCCGCGATTTGCAAGCACAGGCAAAATCTGCCGGCAGGCCATGGGATGTTGCTAAGGGCTTCGATGGTTCGGCCCCCATATCAGCAATCAATCCAGTAGCACAAATGGGACACCCAAGCAGCGCGGTAATTGAACTGTCCGTAAATGGAGAAACAAGACAACACAGCAATGTTGAGAATATGATCTGGTCTGTGGAAGATATAATCGCTGAATTATCTTCTTTTTTCGCCCTTACCTCCGGGGATTTGATCTACACAGGTACACCTGCCGGCGTTTCCGCAGTAGTGGCTGGAGACAAAATTGCTGCGAATATTCAGGATGTGGGCTCGATTGCCTTCAGTGTAATTTAGCGGCACCCTGGGCTTCGTCCAGTGTCCCTGGTTTGATTTATTGGTAGCAACATGTGAGCACGGATCAACTCATACTCTTACTTATCTTGCTGGCCCTCCTGGTATTGCTTGTCTGGGGCAGGTGGCGCTATGACATAGTCGCTCTGGGCGCGCTGTTTGCAGCCAGTCTGTTCGGCCTCGTACCCGAAGAGGAGCTCTTCTCGGGTTTTGGAAATGCTGCGACCATCACCGTAGTTCTGGTGCTAATTGTAAGTTTCGGTTTGACCAAATCCGGCGCGATCGAATTCATTAGTCACATAATTGATCCGGTTTCCGACCAACCCTACCTGCATATTGCCACGCTCACATTTCTGGCGGCTATTCTATCGATGTTTATGAATAATGTGGGAGCACTGGCGCTTTTAATGCCAATTGCTATCCAATCTACCAATAAGGCAGGCCGGTCGCCTGCATCCGTGTTGATGCCCCTGTCTTTCGGTTCCATATTGGGAGGGCTGGTTACCATGATCGGTACGCCACCTAATATTCTGATTGCAAATTATCGACAGGAAATGACTGGTGAAGGTTTTCGCATGTTTGATTTTGCCCCTGTTGGCGGTGGCATAGCTCTGGTTGGTATTCTGTTCATCTTGTTGGTTGGTTGGAAGTTGGTCAAGGTGCGAAAGACCTCAAGTGGCCTGGAATTGTTTGATGTAGAAAAGTACCTGTTTGAGCTAAAAGTGGTTAAGGACTCTGCGGTCACCGGCAAGACCATGGGTGAATTACGGGAGATGCTGGCAGAGCAACAAATTGAGTTGCTTTCACTGATACATAAGAAACGCAAGATGGGAATTCGACATCACTATCACGAACTTTCTGTCAACGATCTTTTGCTGTTACAGGGATCCCATGATGAGGTTGACAATTTTGCTACAGCCCAGGGATTACAATTGCTCTCTGCCGAGAATGCACAAAAAGAAATATTGCACTCAGAAGATCAGCAAATCTCTGAAATTGTGGTGACGCCTAATTCCCCGTTGGTTGGCAGGACTCCAGCTCAAATTCGTTTCAATCGCCGCTTCGGGGTGAATCTGTTGGCCGCGTCACGATCCGGGACGCCCCATCGTGATCGCCTGCGAGAGTTCAAGATCAAGGTTGGCGATGTGTTATTGTTGCTTGGTGAGACCGAAGATTTACAGGAAGCCATAGCAAAACTCGATTGTTATCCGTTGAAGCAAAGGGCTTTAGGTATAGGCAGGTCCACCAAGGCGGTACCCGCGTTGATTACCTTCGTTTTGGCAATAATTGCGGCGGGCAGTGGATTTATTTCTATTCAACTGGCTCTTGGTATGGCGACGGTCGTAATGGCTTTGTTAAATATTGTGCCTGTAAGAGAGTTTTATGATGGCATCGATTGGCCGGTGGTTATTCTGTTAGGGGCAATGATACCCATCGGTGCGGCGCTTGAAAGTACCGGCACGACCTTGTTACTGGTCAATGGCATATTAAGTTTTGCCGGTGATTTAAGTCCGGTCTTCATCCTTGCCATGCTGCTCATCATTACGATGACCGTGTCCGATGTACTAAACAACGCGGCCACGGCAATTCTAATGGCACCAATCGCCTACAACATCGCCCTGGGTCTTGAGTTGAATCCCGATGCATTTTTGATGGCAATAGCCGTCGGTGCATCCTGTGCATTTTTGACTCCAATTGGGCATCAGAATAATGCATTGATCATGGGGCCAGGGGGTTACAAGTTTCGCGATTACTGGCGTATGGGTTTGCCATTGGAAATTATAATCGTAGCGGTCTCACTACCGTTGCTGCTAATTTTCTGGCCACTGTGAACGGAATCGATAGCAGAAGTTAAAGAACAGGAAAGGACCGCCCGCTCCTCAAGGAAAATAAAGGATTGATCAAGAATTCATGGAATTACTGCAGATGATCTACCAGTTCATCGAGGCTATTGAAGTCATACTCAAGTTCAATGCGCTTGCCGTCNAGTCGCTCTTCTATTCTGCGGCGTAAATTAACAATTCGCTTGCTCTTGAAACTTGTGTCCTTGACTTGCACAGGGTAGTTTTCGTCTGCCAGAGCATTAGACTCGAGGAAATCTTTCGAGTTTTCTATTTTTTCTTCCCAGTTATACTCTTTCATAGGAATACACTCTCCGTATAAAACCAGCTAACGAGGTCTGTATAACGAGCCGCTCCTTTTATATATAACGTGCGTAATAAGCCGCTTCTTAAGGATTTTTTTGCAATTTAAAGAAAAATTCTGAGGAGGTTAGTGGGAAGCCTCGGGGATATCGTGGTTGAGCCTGGCTATTGTTGCCTGCCGAATTTCCTTCTTGGCTATTTTCCCAGAGGCAATTCGAGGCAGTTGTTCGTATTGGAAGTAAATTTGTTCCGGGATCTTGAACCGGGCAATCTTTGCTGCCAGAAAATCCTGTAATTCAGCTACATCCAGTTGTTCATCTGCATGCAGCATTACCGATGCGATGAGGATTTCACCAAGCCGATCATCAGGCACTCCGTAGACGGATACTTCACTTACTGCCGGGTGTTCTGTGATTGCGTACTCTACTTCAGAGCAGCCGATGTTTTCACCACCCCGGATAACAATGTCTTTGGCACGATCGAGAATAACCAGAAAACCCAGCTCATCCAGTTTGCCTATATCACCGGTATGGAACCATCCGTCCTTCATGACTTCCTCTGTTGCTGCCGGATCATTCCAATACCCGCGCATTACAGTTGACCCTTTAATACAAATTTGACCTACCTGTTCATTGTCCAGGGTATTGCCGGATTCATCTATTATCTTTATGGCGGTTACCGGTGGTGTCGGGCGACCTGTGCTGTGGGATTTAGCCAGGTAGAAATCTCCGGAAATGATGGCGCCGATGGCATTGGTTTCTGTTAGTCCGTAGCCGAGTCCGGGTATTGCTTTTGCCGGGAATTTTATCTCCATCAGATTAAGGTGCTCGGGAGGACGCGGTGCGCCACCACTTTGCACCGCTCGCAGGCTACGCAAATCCGTACTGGCAAAATTTGGTGAATGCATAATTTCCCAGGTCATAGTGGGGACACCGTGAAATACAGAGATCCGTTCCTGCTCTATCAGTTGCAAAGCCTTTTCTGCATCCCATTTGTACATCATCACAAATTTGCGTTGGTTAAGAAAACAGGCAAGAAATTGCGCGTGGCTACCGGTTACGTGAAACAGTGGCACATTAGCCAGTAGGGCAGGTTCAAACTCCGGATCTAGTTCTACCAGTTCCGGGTGGAGAATTTCCGTTACCTGCCTGATGAAAAACCAGGTGTACAGGGCATTGATAATATTGCGATGCGTGGACAGTACGCCCTTTGGCATTCCTGTCGATCCAGAAGTATACATAATCGAGGCATTGTCTTCAGGCACGACTGCCAGCGCCGCCAATTCCGCTTCCGATAATGGTTCTATTCCCTCAAGCAGACAGAAAAATTCGGGGTAGTCCGTGTTTGTTCCCGGATTGATGGCGATGACATCGACCTCCACTTCACCGAGATGAGGAACAAGCCGCGCCAGCCTCTCCGGATCGGCGAATAATAATTTGGCACCGCAGTCTTTGAGTCCGTAGACAAGCTCGGGTCCTTGCCACCAGGAATTCATCGGCACGACTACTGCGCCGATCAGTGTGGTGGCCATATAGGCAAGACACCACTCGGTGTTATTTCTGGAGTACAGGGCGACGCGATCGCCTTTGGCGATGTNGTATTGATTCAACAGCACGCTGCCCAGAGAGCAGGCTAGCTGATAGGTTTGTGCAAAACAGAAACGCTGCTCCTGATAAACCAGGAAGGTCCGTTCAGGGAATGTAAGCCCCAGTCGGTAAATGCCGCCCAGGTTGGCAGACACTTTGCTGAATACTTCCAGTTCCTGACCATCAATAATCGCCGTGGTGGTGGCCAGGGGCGAGGCAGGAGACTTGTGGTCGGCGACTATGGTTTTGAGCTGCTCCAGTTGTTCGCGAATTTCGTCATCAGTTAACATACTTAATCATAGGCTCCCTAGTTACTCAGCTCTCATCTCCAGAGTAACCTTGCCCATTACCTTGCGCTCTGTGAATACATTGAATGCCTGTACATAGTCTGTCATTGGAAAAGACTCGGTAACAATCGGGGTGATTTTTCCCTCCACATACAGTGCCAGTAATTCGGCAAAGTTCTTTTCGTATTCTGCTGGTTCTTCTTTGCGAAATCGCCCCAGAAACACACCAACCATTGAGGATCCTTTCAATAGTGCGAGATTGGCTTTGTATTCCGGGATACGACCACTGGTGAAACCTACCACCAGTAGTCTTCCATTCCAGTTGATACAACGCGTACACTGGTCGAACAAATCTCCACCTACCGGATCATAGATAACGTCGGCACCGCGACCATTGGTAAGGGCTTTGACTCTCTCTTTCAGCTCTCCATCGCCATAGTTAAGCAGATGGTCCGGGTGCAGGCGGTCGACGAATTGCAGTTTTTCCTCGGTGCTGGCTGCGGCTATCACTTCGGCTCCCATGAGTTTGCCCAATTCGACTGCGGCTAGTCCCACGCCACCGCTGGCACCCAGTACTAAAAGTGTTTCCCCGGGTTGTAAATCGGCGCGCTGCTTGAGCGCGTAGTAGGAAGTGGTGTACACCATGGCAAATCCTGCTGCTGTCTTAAAATCCATGCTATCCGGGATTTTTCTCAGACCACCGGTAGCAACACTGACCTGCTCTGCAAGCCCACCCAGACCCGGTGTCGCCATAACACGGTCACCCACGGTAAATCCAGTGACTGAGGTTCCTGTGGATTTGATAACACCACCGATTTCCGAACCCGGTGTAAAAGGCATGGGCGGTTGGAACTGGTATTTGCCCTGAATCTGCAGGCCATCCGGGAAATTCAAAGAGGCAGCATAGACTTCCACCACTACTTCGTTTTCTGCCGCTACCGGGTCTGCGACTTCTTCCAGAGTCAGATTTTCTGGCGGTCCATAGGAATGGCAAAGGATCGCTTTCATTGCATGCCCTCTTCTTCGACGAAGCCGGATTCAATCATGAATAGCCGCTGACTTCAATGTGTTCAATGAGTCCCTCGCGCCCTATATTGTTGTAGGTCGAGCAAACGCGTATATTTGCACCTGAACACACTCTCTGGAGCGTTTTGCATGAATGAAAATCAACGACAGGCCTATCTCAAAGCCATGGGAATTCAGGTTTATTTCCCGCGCAGGGTTTTGCCAGGAGCCAGGCCATCGCCAGATTATCATTTCTCTGCAGAGCCCCTTGAGCAAAAGCAACAAGCTGAAGTCACTGGCGACTCGAGGCAATACAGAGAATCTGTTACCATCGCTGCGGCTGAACCGGCATTGCCTGAGCCAAATGTAGAGGCCAGGGCAAAAACCGGGGCTGAGGCCGTTAGCGAGACCGATATTGTCCTGGCCAGTTCCACTCCAGAAGATGATACACTTGCTGAAGAGGAATTAAGGTTTAGCCTGCAGTATTTCAAGATCAATGATCAAATAGCAGTAATCAATGAAATTCCCCATGTGAAGAGCCATCACTCCAGTGGTGAGAGCATCACCTTGTTAAAGGCAATTCTGGCAGCGCTGGGTATTGATAGCAGCCAATGTCAATTCGAACCGGGATGTTTTGATTGGCCAATTACTACTGACCTGGATCCGGGTGAAGACCAGCAGTTGGTAGCCAGGAAGGCCGTATTTGGGTTTATTCGAAAGCGCCAGGAAATTGACAAGTTTGATAACCTCATCCTGTTTTGTGCCCGGACCGAACCGCTAATACAGTCCTCAGAAAGCGGAGTAGCCAGCCACGACTTTGAATTCACCGAACATGGTTTTCATATTACAGTTACGCGCAGCTTGCATGCGATGTTGTCGATCCCTTTGCTAAAACGCAGTGTATGGCAGGACTTACAGGCTCTGAAGGCCAGATTGGAATCCAATACGGAAGCAAGTAGATCCTGAAGCAGAAATAGTTCAATAGCCATGTTGTCACAGCAAAATCCTGAAAAAGAATATTTTCTTAGATCCATGCGTTCAAGTGATTTGGACCTGGTGGTTAGAAATGAAAATCTCGCTTACGAGAAACCATGGACCAAGCGAATATTTATCGATTGCCTGCGGTCTGGATATCAGTGTTGGGTGCTGGCAAACAAAGACAAAATTGTTGCCCATGGTGTTCTCTCAGTTGCAACTGGAGAATGCCACTTGCTGACACTGTGCGTGCACCCTGATTTTCAGCGTAAAGGTTATGGCAGGAAACTGTTTGTCATGCTACTGGGGCGTGCAGCCAAACTGGATGCGACTGTTTGCTTTCTGGAAGTGAGGTCTTCCAACAAGGGAGCAGTGGCTTTGTATCAGTCTCTTGGCTTCACCCAAGTCGGTGAGCGGAAAGACTACTATCCTGCAGAAGATGGCAGGGAAGATGCGCTCATTCTTTCTCGATTATTACCTTTGTCCTAATTTAATCGTCGCCACTGGTATTTTTTAACAGGTTAGCAAGTGTTCTGGCAGCTAGCTTAAAGGTCGCAATAATCAGCAGGGCACACAAAATGATAACCAGCAGGAATACCATGCTGGAGAGTAAAATGGTGAATATTTCCCCGGGAGGAATGTTCTGCCAGTAGGAAACACCCCACAAACAGATTGCACCGATTGTTATGCCGGCTAAAATAGCGCTGGTTTTCTTACGAATCTTCAGCAGTGAAAATATCAAAGTCCGGTTTACCTTTGTCGTCACGATAGGTGCTGGTGCACTTGGGGAATTGGCTGCATCCCCAGAAAACGCCATTTTTGCCATTTCTTCTGACTAATAACTGCTGGCAGGACTTGCAGCGATAGGCAGGTTCGGGCATACCGTTAAGGTCATTCAGTGTTACTTTGCAGCCCTTATTATAGCCACTGCAAAACCAATAATCTCCTTTCTCTTTGTCGGCTCTTACCATCTTTCGTGTACAGAGTGG
This sequence comes from Gammaproteobacteria bacterium, assembly GCA_002726595.1. Lineage (GTDB taxonomy): Bacteria > Pseudomonadota > Gammaproteobacteria > Pseudomonadales > Pseudohongiellaceae > UBA9145. The sequence goes on from PBTO01000063.1 coordinate 19,634, forward strand.
GCAGCGGTAATGTTCATCCATCTCCAGAGAGGGGACGCCGCCCCGGTCATACAGCGTTGATTTGCAATCCGGGTAGCCTGTGCAGCTCCAGAAAGGCCCCATCTTGCCTTCGATTCTGCGCAGTGGTTTCTTACAGAGTGCGCAGTAATAGGTTTTTTCCTCAAAAAGATCTGCTTGGGATTCAGACATGATCAAAGACGGCCGTGTTGGTAAATTATTTCTCCAGTGTATTCAGAAGCTTTCCTAATGCGGATATCAACAGAGTGTTTTCATCGGCTGTACCAACGGTGATGCGAAGCTTATCCCGGAGACGATTCTCTTCGAAATAACGCACTAGAATTTGCTGTTGTTGTAACTGGCGATAAAGAAAATCGGCACCGATGTTATGCGGAACTTTTGCCAGCAGAAAATTGCTCTGGCTGGGCAGGCACGCCAGACCTAACTCGCCTAGTTCCTGCGTCAATCTGTCACGTTCCTGTCTTACTTTACTCCAGGATTGCCTGGCGTGCTCAACAGAGCGAATTGCCGCCGTCGCCAGTTGCTGGGAGATTATATCGGTATTATAACTATCCCGGGTCTTGTGGGCGATTGGCTCGATTAGTGATGTGGCGCCAATTCCATAGCCGAAACGCAAACCGGCCAGCGAAAAACCCTTGCTCAGCGTGCGCAGGATCAGCAGATTATTGCAGGACTCGATTAAGGGAACCAGGTCATAATTAAGTTCAGGATCGACAAAGTCCACATACGCTTCATCCACAACCAGCACACCGTTAAAATTTTCCGCAATAGCAGCGATGCGCTCCACACCCATGAGTATACCTGTCGGGGCATGGGGATTCACCACAAAGGCAATTCTTGCATCGGCATCATTGAGTTGAGCAACGAAGTCACCGGCAAGCAACCAGTCTTCATCCAGTGGAATTTGTTGCAACTGACATCCCTGTACTTCCGCTAAAACCGGATAGAGCGAATAGCTCGGCTGCGCGATTGCGATGGTATCACCACTATTGGCAAAGGTAGTGATTGCCAGGCGCAACAGTTCGTCGCCACCATTGGTTGGGATAATATTTTCAGCTCTTATCCCGTGATAGTTGGCTGCTTCAGTGCGAAAAGAGCTGGCCAGGGGAGGGGGGTAGCGTCTGAGTTCCTCAAGCTGAACCGCGGCCAGAACTTCAGCGACCAGGGGACTGGCAGGATAAGGATTTTCATTGGTATTCAGTTTTACCATACCACCCTGATCCGGTTGTTCTCCGGGCGTATAGCCGTGCATCTTGCTTATGTTCAGGCGTTCGTAAGTCACTATTTGCGGTTCTCTACATCAATCGGGCAGATAGGTTTGCAGTCTGTTGGTCCAGCCACGCAGCCACCGCTGTTCATCCCAGTCAGCCGGCGCGTTGTCAACGCGCTGGCTCAGCACCTGCTCAGCGGCCGCTACAAAACTAGCCAGTGGCTCTTCAGGGTCATCATTCATCTGCTCCAGTACCTGCTCCAATACCTGCAATAAGCCCCAGCCCTGACCCTGATAGCGTTCATTTTCAGCAGTGCCTTCTCCCTTGAAATGCACGTAGTCGATCAGGGCATAGATACCATAAGGTGGAGAGGAATTAGCTAGCGCATAAAATCTCGACTCGATTTGCTGCCGCTGCACGGGGGCGGCAGCCGCAAGCAGTTTGGGAAGCGAATCATACAGACGCTGAATAATAAACTCCACCTGTACTGATTTGCTATCCGACAAAAACTGACGCAAATCATTCATTTCAGCAGAATCTATTTCCTGGTAGAAATGTGCCCTGCTTCTCCAGGGCGAGTCCCTCTCAGGCAGTGCAGCAATCCAGCCTGGTATGGCATAACCCTGCGCTTGGTAAAATTCGAGTAATTGTGGAAAGCTTTCTACAAACTCTGCTGCCTGACCCGCCTGGAACCAGATAAAGTGGCCGATTCCTAAAGACGGAAAACCCTCTCCCTCATTCCAGCTCGTTAGACAGGCATAGTCAGAGCGGCATTCATTTTCAAACACCCTGTCTTCAATCCATTGCGTCGCTCGGCTGTCCAATTCAGGCAACTGCGCCTGAGCTACCCCAACAGATGTGAGGTGAAGCAGCAAAATGAAGAAAAATCGGTTGAAGTTGGTTGAAATTGCTGGCATTTTGCAATTTTCCCACAGATTAGCCAAAAATATTACCCCGGGATGACAAATTACCCGTAGAATTACGAGTGAGCCTTTGCATCCATCCATGGTTGTTCTGATGCCCTAAGGTTGGCAGAATATTTAGAGAGCACCCCTGATATTTACAAATTGAGTGTTGGTTTATGGCAGAGACAGAAGTTACCGAAGTCGAAGTTGAAATCGAGATAGAAGAGCCAGAGGCGTCGGCCAAATCTGGTAAGCAGGATGCATTTGTTACTCAGCTATCGAAAATATATCAGCGACTGAAGTACAGCAAGAAACTCAAGATTGCAATGAAGCAGGTCGAGCAGGAATTGCTTGATTTGTTGAGGGTAAGGCTGTTCACGATTTACCAGAGCGTGGACAACGGCAAAGAGATACTCGCCAGTATCAAAGGTGGCGATCCTGATGATGATTCCATAGAAATTCGTGTTACTTTCAGCCCTACCTCCCTGGCCGGCTATGTGGCACTCAGCCAACGCGCATTAGTTGTCAAAAATGTCTTGAATGAGGAGGAACTGATAGATATCCACCCCAGGTTGAAATTCGACAAGCGCTTCAGTGAAGCAAAAGGCTGGAAAGTGAAGTCGATGATAGTACTGCCTATCAAGGACGAGATTCTACTGGGTGTGCTGCAGTTGATTAATTTTGAAGGTGATCGCGAATTTACCAAGATCGACCTGAAGCATGCCATGATGGTGTGTCAGATGTTGGCGAAGCAATTCCGTGCTGCCCTGCAAAGCACGCAGGGTCCCTTCGATTATCTGGTCCAGAAAGAAAAAATTACCGCTGCTGAGTTGGAAGACCTGCAAAACAAGACTTCACTTTATGGAGGTTCAGTGACTCGCACACTGATGGAAGAGTTCAATATTGAAGACGACACCATCGGCAAATCATTGGAATACTACTATCGTGTGCCCTATATGAAGTACGACTCTGAGCATGAGTTGCCTATGGACTTACTCGAGAATATCGGTGTCAGTTATTTGCGCAGCAATCTGTGGCTGCCCGTGGCTGGAGACAAAGATGAGGCGGTCATACTCATAGACGACCCCAGTGATTACCAGAGAATCATGGAGATTCAGGGTGTATTGAATGCGCGCAACTATGTTTTTCGGGTNGGTCTGCCGGAACATATCCTGAAATTTCTTCGCGGCGATTCTGATGACGATATGGAAGCTGGTTTCGACGACGTGTTTTCCGCACTGGATGAGCAGGGAATGGTGGAAGTTGACAAGGAAGATGAAGAAGACGAAGGCCTGGCAGCAACCTCTGCAATTATTCAACTGGTCAACCGGATCATCACCGAAGCGGATCGGCTGGATGCATCCGATATTCATATTGAACCGGGAAAGGATGGTGCCCCGGGGACAGTACGGATTCGCGTGGACGGTATTTGCCGTGAATTATTAAGAGTACCAAAGGAGCATACACAAGCCGTAATCGCACGAATCAAGGTTATCTCCCGGCTTAATATTGCCGAGAGGCGCCTGCCTCAGGATGGCAAGTGTAAACTTAAGATCCGCAGCAAGAAGCTTGAGTTGCGTGTTGCCACAGTGCCTACTGTGCAGGGCGAGAGTGCAGTGCTCAGATTATTGGCAGCCGGCAGTGCAATGCCAATGGAAAAATTGAATTTGGCACCGAAAAATTTCGATAAAGTTGTGGAGATGTCGGCTCACCCGCATGGTTTGTTATTAGTTGTGGGGCCCACCGGATCGGGTAAGACAACAACCCTGCATGCCGTTTTGGGTTATATCAATAAACCTGAGCGGAAAATCTGGACAGCGGAAGACCCGGTGGAAATAACCCAGCCGGGCCTGCAGCAGGTGCAGATGATGCCCAAGATAGACTTTACCTTTGCTGCGGCAATGCGGGCTTTCCTGCGCGCCGACCCCGATGTGATCCTCATCGGTGAGATGCGTGATCATGAAACAGCCAGTATCGGTATTGAGGCCTCGCTGACGGGACACCTGGTACTTTCCACGTTGCACACAAATTCGGCACCGGAGACACTCACCCGACTGCTGGATCTTGGCCTGGACCCGGTTAATTTTTCTGATGCATTACTAGGGGTGTTGGCACAAAGGTTAATGCGCACGCTGTGTGGCAGTTGTAAGGAGGCCTATAAACCTGATCAGAAGGAACTGGATCACCTAGTGGACAGCTATGGCCGTGAGCAGTTTATGGACCTTGGGTTTGATTTGAAAGACATTACACTCAATCGGGCGGTAGGATGTAAAGAGTGTGGTGATACAGGTTATCGGGGCCGAACCGGCATACACGAATTGTTGGAAGGTACCCATGAGATACAGAGCCTGATCTATAAAAAAGCCGAGCTGGATGACATCCGCACCCAGGCACTAAAGGATGGCATGCGGACACTGAAACAGGATGGTATTCACAAAATATTCGATGGCTTGAGCGATTATAAGCAATTGCTAATGGTCGTCGCCGAATAAGTGGGCCCGCAGCAGCTTGGGCATTCTGCAATGTGGTCGCCAATCTGTCGGTCAAAGAGTTAGCAGGTCGGCCTGAATCCTGAATGCAGTAAATTGCCACCTGTCATTCTCGTAGATTAAATCAGAAATCACCATTGCCGAGTTAGCGCCGAAGGTCAGTTGAATTTCGTAGTTGGCGGTGATTTGACTGCTGCTGAAAGGATTCAGCGACATCACGGATGAACCGGAGATAGATTCCATCCTGTCCAGTGATCCAAGACTTTGGGCGTTGCTGATATAAGAACTCAGAGTTTGTACGCTCATCACTTCCTGAAAACTGCTATGGGCATTTTCCACCAGTGAATCGGCTGCCCAATTGGTGAAGATAACTTGTGTGGTATCTAGGACTAGCTGGCGGCTGGAATCATCCAGCTGGGTTTTTCTGACTATGCCCCATAACAGGCCGGTGGCGGAGACAGATAACAGCGAGATCACGCCTAATATGATGGGGTAACGGCTAATTCTCATAGATAATGCGGGCTGGCTTGCCTAGACCAGATTCCTTGCAGAACGAGCGGTATTATAGGGTGAAAAACCCCAATAAAAACAGTGCTAAAACAGACTCCTGAATTCAGAAAATCAATTTTAGTCGGTAATTTATGCACAAAAACGACTCACCATGCATAAAACCCCTTTAAAAAGCCGGTTTTATTTTAGTTCGATCCTTCAAAAACATGTAACTTGTTGAAAAATATGAAAATATTAAATTGATCAATTTTTGATCAACTTGTGTAGGAATACCGTGAAGTCACGCTTACAGCGATTTTACTTGGATTTATGCACCGACTTATCCACAGAATCTGTGGAAAAAGACAGAACTTGTCAATGTCCTCTAATTCCGTGGCTGCTCAATAGCTTAGGGAGCCTCTGATCAATTATTAGCAAACCTGGCTAAGATCCTAACCAGTTTTACCGCAATTTAGCCCTTGATATCCCCTTCTAAAGATTCTGCAACCGGGCCAAATATGCTATCTTGGCGCCTGATTGCGTATAGTGACGAATTTATGATTGAGCTAAGCGGTGATATTCCATTTTTGTGGCGCCTGAGTGCAGAGACCAGCGAAGGCTATTGCTCTGTTTCCATGATTGTGCCGTGTCCACCGGAAACTGATATTAAAGATCTCACGATAGAGACCAGCGTAGTCAGTCTGTCTGTAGACAATACACGCACCGAGCATGAGGAAACCCTGGAGTGGAATCAGGAAGACATCAGTTTATTTCTGAAATTGGTGAATCACAGCCAGAAATCCAGAGCCGGTCATTTGGCTGATACTGTGAAAGTAGACCTGACTGATCCGGCGATTATTGAAATTATTCATGTCGTTGCAGCAGCAGGTTTTGGTGTGGCATTTACCTCCTATGGCCTGTTAAAGCAAACAGGAGACTTTTTCCCATCACACAGCTGTGAGGTGGGAACCCATGCCGCCCTGAACACCATTGAGGGATTCAAGCCTTGCGTCGTGGTAGATGTTGATGAAGATGATGTTGTTTGCGTACTGATGGATGATATTGACACACGTTCGGCCCATGCTCAGGATCGGTTGAGCCGCCATGATTTACTCCTGGTCAAGCGCCCCGATATCCTGCATCCTGAGTTCGCCGATAGCTCGGCAAAGCCAGACGGTGTTGTCCTGCATTAGCCGAAATTTCCCGGCCTGTTAGTCGTTTCTGCTCCCTGTTAAATAGCTAATAATTTGATCCGCTGCCTCCTGGGCACTTAGTGCGGCCGTATCGATGTGGAGCTCGGGATTTTCCGGCTTTTCATAGGGGCTATCAAAACCGGTAAAGTTCTTTATCTGCCCTCGCCTCGCTTTCTTATAGAGCCCTTTCGGATCGCGCTGCTCACAGATCGTCAACGGTGCATCGATAAAAACCTCGATGAATTCCTGTTCTTCAAATAATCCCCTGGCCATTTCCCGCTCGGAACGGAATGGCGATATGAAGCTGGTAATAACAATGAGACCGGCATCTACCATCAGTTTTGCTGTCTCGGCTACCCGGCGGATATTTTCCACGCGATCGGCGTCGGTAAAACCCAGATCGCGGTTCAGGCCATGACGCACATTATCCCCATCTAACAGGTAAGAATGTTTGCCTGTGGAAACCAGGTTCTTCTCGATCAGGTTAGCAATAGTGGATTTGCCGGCAGCAGACAAGCCCGTCAACCAGAGCACACACGGGCGTTGTTTCTTCAGCGCTGCCCGGGTCTGCTTGTCGATAGCCAGTGCCTGCCAGTGGATGTTGGTAGCACGGCGCAGACTGTGGTGGATTTTGCCATCGGCCACCAGGGCCTGGGTTGTTTTATCTAAAAGCGTGAAACATCCCGAAGAGGGGTTGTCCTGGTAGCTGTCAAACGCTATCTCGTCAGACAGCGAAATATTACAGACACCGGTTTCGTTTGCGTGCAGTGTATTGATGGCTATATGCAGGTTTTTCCCGGCTTCGATCTTGTACTTCAGTTTGGTGATGGTTGCGGTAGTGGTTGAAGCTGCGGTCTGCAGCAAGTAACTCCGTCCTGGTAACATTTCAGCGGCACTTTTCCAGTGCAGTTCCACTTCGAATTGATCCGCCGCCTGGGGTTGATTTTCATTTCTACGATTCACTGGGGTTTCTCCGGCATCCCACCTAATTTCTTTGATTGAAGCGTCTGCCGATCAGGGCCGAGGTAATATTCATTTTCTGAATATCGATCGCACCGCCGGCAATTCCCCAGCCCCAGGCGTCCCGAAGTTTCTGTTCGAGCGGAAATTCCTTTGAATAGCCATAGCCACCCATTAGCTGCATCGCCTTGCCGGTTACTTCTCTTACCGTTTCATTGGCAAAACATTTTGCCACCGAGCTCTCTGCAATAGAGGGCAAGCCACGCTGGGCATTAATCACAGCCCGATATAACAACAGACGCGAAGCCTCCACTTGCATTTTCATTTCTGCCAATTGCAATTGCACCGCCTGAAAATCCACCAGCGGTTTGCCAAATTGCAGTCGCTCCTGAGTGTAATTTAAAACATATTCGAAGGCTGACTGTGCGATGGCCAGTGACATGGTGGTATTGCCGCAGCGCTCCAGATCGAATGCATCCATCAGTTTGCCAAAGCCACCGGCAGGGACAAGAATGTTTTCCGCCGGGACCTCGACATTATCCAGGTACATATCCGCACTATAGATGCCGCGAAAACCCATGTGGTGGTCTCTTTTTCCAAAGGTAAAACCGGCACTCTCTTTTGGAACCAGTACCGCGCCTATGGCCTTGGCACCGGGGGCATCGGACATTCTGCAATAAACAATATAGGCTTCAGAGTGACCGGCACCGGAACACCAGCGCTTGCTGCCGTTGAGGATAACGCGATCCCCCTCAATCCGCGCCTGCGTTTTCAGGTCGGTCAGGGCAGATCCGGCATTCGGTTCTGACATGGACACAGCGACCACGACGTCGCCTGAGCAGACCTGTGGCAATATTTTTTCTTTCAGTTGCTCGCTGCCAAAGTGGGCCACAGCCAGGCAGGGACCGAAGCAGGATTCGAATACAGGAAATGCCACGGCGATGGAAATTTTCGCGATTTCCTCCAATACCAACACCGCATCGAAATGGGAAAGGCCTGCACCACCATATTGGGTATCCAGGTTTACCCCCAGATAACCCAGTTCAGCATAGCGTTTTCTCAGCTCTATGGAGGGTGGTTCGTCGTTCGTTTCGATTTCCCTGGCGATATCCGGGAGTTCTTTTTCGGCGAATTGTCGAACCGAGTCCTGCAATGCGCGTTGTTCTTCAGTTAAGGTAAAATCCACTTGCCCCTCTCGTGTGTCCTGGATTGTTGGTCGCCCATTGTATTTCAAGAAGCACGACAGCCAAAGGCTAAAGTCAATTGATAACAGACAGGCATTGGATTGGTTCTGGTGTTATACAATCACAGGGGCGAATAACAGGATTGGCGGCACTACCGCCGCTTTATCCGTTTTTCGGTTATTGTGCTTTGCCCAATTTGGATTATCCTTTTTTAGTTTATACTTTTGGTTTATGCTTTTGGTTTATATTTTCTATTATTTAGGTACTAAAAATACCTAAAAACAAGATATTTTAAACTTTTTTATTGATCAAGTTTAAATATTAATGTAAATTGGTACTATGAGTACCGAAAGAGAATCGAAATTAAACACTTTGCTTAGCACTCAGCCTGCGGGAATAGTGCTTTCTTCGGCATGGTTGGCAGAGCAGGGGTATAGCCTTGATCTGCAAAAACGGTACAAAAAAAGCCAGTGGTTTGATTCCATCGGTACAGGTGCTCTGATCCGCCACGGCGATCAGGTGGACTACCTGGGCGGTCTGTATGCGCTGCAATCGCAGCTTGGCCTATCCGTGCATCCAGCCGGAAAAACCGCGCTGTCGATGCAGGGTAAAGCCCATTATCTGGAACTGGCTACCAGGAAGGTACAGCTCTTTGGCGGCAAGGAGGGTAACTTGCCACTTTGGTTTAAGAAGCGGGATTGGGGTGTAAGCATCGATTGCAAGCATACGTCCTTTTTAGCGCCTGAGCTTGGACTGGTTGAAATCGAGCATAAAAGCTTCAAGGTGAAAGTCTCAAGCCCGGCACGCGCAGTGATGGAGTGCTTGTATCTAGCTCCCAAGTTGCAGCCGCTCCTGGAAGTATTCGAACTGATGGAAGGCCTGAATAACTTGCGACCAGCTGCAGTACAAACGTTATTGGAAGGCTGTACGTCGGTGAAGGTAAAGCGCCTGTTTTTATACATGGTGAATAAGGCGGACCATGAATGGCTTAAGTTTGTCAATCTGGATAAGGTCGATCTGGGCTCAGGCAAGCGCAGCATCGTAAGTGACGGCGTTTACGTCTCGAAATACCAGATAACCGTTCCCAGGGAGCTGGCGGCAGCAGTATGAACGAAGCCTACAAAAAGCAGGTCAGGCTTCTATTAAATGTACTACCAGAAGTCGCCAAAGAAGATTGTTTCGCTATGCATGGCGGCACAGCGATTAATCTGTTTGTACGTGATATGCCGAGGCTATCGGTAGACATTGACCTGACTTACGTCGAGATAGCCGAGCGGACTGAAACACTGGATGCAATCAATGCGGCGCTCGTTCGCATCGGGGAACGCATCGAAGGACTTCGCCCATCGATAGGAGTGCAGCACAAAGAGCAGGTATGCAAACTGCAGATAGTTGATGCAGGAATACTCATTAAAATCGAAGTCAATATGGTCAGCCGTGGCTTGCTGGGTGAGGTTTTCAAAGCCGAGCTTTGTGAAACAGCACAGGAGCAGTTTGATGCCTTTTGCGTGATGCCGGTTGTGCCGATGTCACAGCTTTACGGCGGTAAGTTATGTGCTGCTTTGGACAGGCAGCATCCAAGAGATTTATTTGATGTAAAGCTCCTGTTGGAAAACGAGGGTTTTACTGAAGAGATAAAGCGCGGTTTTATGTTTGGATTGGTCGGCAGTAGTCGACCAACCCATGAAATGCTTGCACCGAATTTGCTTGATCAGCGCTCAGCGTTTGAAAATCAGTTCGAAGGCATGAGTGCCCTGGATTTTGGTTACGCCGATTATGAGGCCACAAGGCTCAGACTCATTGAAACGATAACGGCGAGTTTGGATGAAAACGATAAGGCGTTTTTGCTAAGCCTGAATCACCTGGCAGCAGACTGGTCGATTTATGATTTACAGGACTACCCGTCGGTAAAATGGAAACTCGAGAATCTGGAGAAGTTTAAAGAGGACAAGCCAAAAGTTTACCAGCAGCAATTGGATGAGTTGAAAGGCGTTCTTAACAGTAATTTATAGTGCATACGATATTCGGTAGAATAACGCGCTTTTTGGCCCCGCAAGGGTGTTCATGAACAAGTACTAATTTAAATACAAACCAGGATTGTAGTGATATGAGTGATAGCAGTTTTGACAATGG
>PBTO01000064.1 GCA_002726595.1 Gammaproteobacteria bacterium
AAGCTGCATCTTTTCGATTTGTGTAATATAGTTTCGCTGCATCTTTTCCTGATCAAGCTGCATCTTCTTCAAACGTTTTTCGCGGTTTCGAATAGCCTCGTCTAATTGTTCTTGCAGATCTATCGCCTGTTGCGCCCGCGCATCCAGATGTTTCCGCGTCTTCTCAAGATCAGTAGTAAGTTCGCCCAGTTGTTCTTCTCTTATCTTTAAGTCATTGATTCTCGCATCCACAAGTTGTTGCAGGTGGCTCACTTTTGGATAGCTTCTTGCTCTATCCAATACATCGATTAGCTCTGTAGTGCTCCATAACGGGTACCATTTTTGATAGATCATTTCCCGATATTTCAACTCCAGATCGTCATCACTTTTTGAGCCAAATCCACTTTGAGTTGAAACTCGGTAATAGGCAGACTTCTTATCGAGAAAATAGAACTCAGTATGACCGGAAACCTGCAGCCAAAAGTCCCAGTCTTCCAACCACTCAAAATCCCTATCGAATCTGCACCCTGACTCGAGCAATTCTCTGGAAAATAAAACCGAATGTATTGGTATGTAGTTCTCGACTAGTAATCGGGCTCGATCATAGGCAAAGTCAAACAACGAGTTTGTTTGCCAGCAATCGTCAACCATCTCTACACACTCTGTTGCGCTATATACCGCCTTGTACTTTTTATTTTTCACCAGAATGTCAAGCAGGCTTGCGATGTGATCTTTATCCACCCAGTCGTCATCATCCAGAAACATAATAAATTTACCGGTTGCGGCATCCAGCCCGGCATTAGCCGCAGCAGATCGACCCTGATTAGACTCGAAATTGATAGTCTTTTTCTGACTTATCGCTGGACTGTCTTTAACATCGATTACTGATTCAACAGCACAGCCCCCGTCATTAACAACGATGAGCTCAACATGCTGATGACTCTGATTGGATACCGAGTCAATAGCGTTTGACAACATCTCAATACGGTCTTTAGTGCGGATTATTACGGTAACCAGATGTGAAGGCATATCTATGATTAGGGAGTCTCTGATAAAGTAGTTTCGAATGGAGTGCAATGATACCGGATTTACACAGCGCACGAAAACCTTTACTCTCTCTGCGTTCTTCCCCAACCACTGCAGCAGAAACAGACCTAAGCCCGGGCAGTCCCATGACTCAAGTAGTGCTGGACACTATTTCAATTAGAGATTTCGCGGACTATCAAAATCACCTGTTCGCTATTCGGGAAGTGAACGAGTCGCGTTTCAAATATGAGCTTGGTCTACTTAGCGGTGCTGACGAAACTGTGACCCCTGGTTTTTGCTACGTCTGTCAGCATCAAGTTGATTTCCTGATCGATTTTAAACATGCCGGCGAGCATTACGAAGGCAATATTCGCATTCCAAACTGGAGAGAAAGACTAGTGTGCCCGGATTGCCAGCTTAATAATCGAACACGCGCGTGCATTCATTTCCTGAATGAGAGCCTGCTTAGTAAGAGGCATGACTCCATCTATGTTACAGAGCAGGTAACGCCGTTATACACATCCCTTGCAAACTGCTTTCCCAAACTCATCGGAAGTGAGTACCTTGGCGATAGAATTCCCTATGGTTCGATCAATGAACAGGGGATCAGAAATGAAAGTATTACTCGCCTATCATTCAAAAATGATTCATTCGATTTTATCCTCTCTTTCGATGTATTCGAACATGTCCCCGAGTATTCGAAAGCACTGAAAGAGTGTTTAAGATGCCTGAAGAGTGGCGGCATTTTGCTGTTCACTGTGCCTTTCATTAGCGCGATTGAAGATAACCTGGTCCGGGCAACACTTGGTGCAGGCGGAGAACTTGTCCACCTGCTAGAGCCTGAATATCATGGCGATCCGGTAAATGATGAGGGCTGCCTGTGTTTCTACCATTTTGGCTGGAACCTGCTCGAAGAAATGCGAGCAGCAGGATTCGCTAAAGTTAATGCCCATTTGTACTGGTCGAAGCAGTATGGCTATCTGGGTGGTGAGCAATTGCTGTTTGCCGCCACCAAGTAATGACAATATGTTGTCCATGTATTACATCGTTAACCACCTCATGCCAGTTCAATATGGCACGGATAGGCGCGAATCACATCCAGTGCTCCTCTCTTTCTATCCTTATCAGACCTGATAAGCGTCGTTGTAAATCTAAATTTTTTACTCAAACCCCAGGCGTGTCCCCAGCCACTTTTCAACATCCTCAAACACTTCCCGTTTCTGCAGGTCATTGTGGGGTTCGTGAAAGCCATCCGGGTAAATTTTCAACTTCTTCTCAGTTGAACTGATCCTGTCGAAGAATTGCCGGGTGCCCGCTACAGGTATGATGCGGTCTGCTTCACCGTGAAACATAAATAGCGGAATGCCAATTTTAGAGGCATTTAGCTGGACACGTTCGATACAGTCCATAAATTCGACGCCAAACCGGGCGGAAATCTTCGAGCTAACCAGAGAGTCTTCACGGTAGGCTCGAACCACCTGTGGATCTCGACTAATACCTTGCACATCGATGCCATTTTGCAATGTCACCAGCGGCCAGAATACCGCAAGTAGCTTGCCAAGCCGCAGCAGCCATGGACTGACATCTGGCTGTGCCAGGGCCGGAGAGGAAGCTATCAGAGCCGAGATCGGCTTGCATCCCGCCAAACTCTCTCCGTTAAACGCCAGGTAATCCAGCGCAATCTGTGCGCCCATACTGTGTCCATAGAGAAAAAGTGGCTTGTCTGGATTTTGCTGTCGAACCAGCTGTAAAAAACAGCGCAGATCATCACGGTACTGCTGCCAGCCTGAAACATGGGATTTCCTGCCTCCTGACCTGCCGTGCCCGCGCAGATCGAAACCATAAAGTGCGTAATCCCTGTCAACGAAGTAATTAACGACGTTGGCATACCTTCCACAGTGTTCTCCGGCGCCATGAACAATGGCGAGCGTAGCTTTGTAAGCTTGCTCAGGGTACCAGGATTGAAAGTACAATCTGGTGCGATCTATACTGCTGAAGTTGCCTTCAGTGTGCCTCATGAGATCTCCTGTTTTCCGGAGTATGGACAACGGGGATTATGGGATCAAGCCAGCCGAGTTTTAACCTGTTAAACTACAAATACTCCCACGACAAAGATCAATGCCAGTATGAATGATACAAATTACCAACATATCGAGTTCGATGCCCAAATGCTCAAGAAGTACGATACGTTTGGACCGCGCTATACCTCCTATCCAACTGCCATTCAGTTTACTGAAAAATTCAGCGAGCAGGATTATCGCGATGAGTTGGAGCAGAGCAATGAGAGCAACAGTGCGCTGTCGTTGTACTACCACATTCCTTTTTGTGAATCGCTGTGCTTCTACTGCGCCTGTAACAAGATCATTACGCATACCCATGATCGAGCCATTCCCTATCTTGAACGCCTGCATAAGGAAGTTGGCATGCAGGCAGCACTGGTGGGGAATCAGCGTCAGGTTGACCAGTTGCACTTTGGTGGCGGCACGCCCACATTCTTAAGTGATGAGCAGCTATATCAATTAATGCAGTTAAACGACCAGCACTTTAAGCTGGCTCCGGTAGACGAGCGCGAGTTTTCTATCGAGATAGATCCCAGGTCGGTACGGGAAAATACCGTAGCTATTTTACGTGAATTTGGCTTTAACCGAATCAGCCTCGGCGTGCAGGATTTTAATGAACGGGTGCAAAAAGCGGTTAACCGGGAACAATCTATTGAGCAAACCCAGTCAGTAGTCGATGCCGCACGCGAATCGGGCTACCAGTCCATTAGCATGGATCTGATCTACGGCCTGCCTCATCAAACGGTGAAAAGCTTTTCCAAAACCCTGGATTTAGTCATCGCGATGCGCCCGGAACGTCTTGCCGTCTATAACTATGCCCATTTGCCCCATAGGGTAAAATCCCAGTCTCTGATTAAGGAGAAGGATTTACCCGATGCCGTTACCAAGCTTGGTCTGTTGGAGCTCACCATCAACCAGTTACAACAGGCTGGTTATGTGTATATAGGAATGGATCACTTTGCCCTTCCCGATGACGAGTTGGTCGTCGCCAAAAACGACGGTTCCTTGCAGCGTAATTTTCAGGGTTACTCAACCCATGCCGATACGGATATGATCGCGATGGGCATTACCGCAATCGGCAAAATCAATAACTGTTATAGCCAGAATCATCGCTTCGAGGGCACGTACTTTGAAGCCATCGACGCCGGTCAGCTGGCAATATTTCAGGGCTACCGTTTATGCGACGATGACAAGTTACGCCGCGAAGTCATTCAGGCTCTAATGTGCCAGGGCATTGTGGACTTTCAAACTATCGCAAAGCAGTTTGACATAGAATTCTCCACCTACTTTGCCGACGAACTGGAATGTTTATTGCCGCTGGCGAAGGATAATCTACTGCAATTTGATGACAAGCAGATTGTAGTGCAACCATTCGGACGTTTGCTGTTGAGAAATATTGCTATGGTGTTTGATATTTATCAGCAACCGGCAAAGCAACAGCAGTTCTCACGTGTTATCTAGTACCTCGACCAGGGTTAATTTTGGAGTGCAGAGTTCACCAGTATGTTCAGTGTCAGGCGCAGTAACGCAGGCCTAGCACCGCTAAGTCAAGTTGCTGAAACGCCATCGCTAATTCCCGGCCAGGAGTCGGCACAGATAATCACAAACGTCGCTACCCTATGTCCTCTTCCAGAAAATTAGTGATCTACGCAGCACTCACCGGCAATACATTGATTGCTGTCATGAAATTTATTGCCGCGTCTATTACCGGCAGTTCGGCCATGTTTTCTGAGGGGATACATTCAGTAGTGGATACCGGCAATCAGGTATTGCTACTACACGGATTGAAGCAGGCACGGAAGCCCGCTGACGAACGATTCCCATTTGGTCACGGCAAGGAAATTTACTTCTGGAGTTTTGTGGTCGCTATATTGATCTTCGCCGTTGGCGCGGGCATTTCGATTTATGAAGGGATTCACCGTTTATCAGATCCGACCCCGCTTGAAAATATTCTGATCAACTACATCGTGCTTGGGCTCGCCATCGTATTTGAAGGTGGTGCCTGGTATTTCGCCCTGCGAGAATTCAAGCAGGTAAAAGGCAATTTGGGATATATAGAAGCAGTGAAACAGGGAAAAGACCCCACCATGTTTGTCGTCTTGTTTGAAGACTCGGCAGCCATGCTGGGATTGCTGATCGCACTGGTTGCCACCTTTCTATCCGATAGTACCGGGAATTTATATCTGGATGGAATAGCCTCTATCATTATCGGGTTGATACTGGCCGGTACTGCTACCTGGCTAGCGCTGGAGACCAAGAGCCTGTTAATCGGTGAAAGTGCCAATCCCCAAATTGTCGATGGTATCAAGGAGCTGGTGCAAGACTACAACAATATAGAGCACGTCAGTGAAGTGCTAACCATGCACATGGGACCAGAATATATCCTGGCAAATCTCAGCGTTGATTTTTCGGATGAGGCAACTGCAAGTGAAGTTGAGGAAACTATATCCGAGCTCGACGCGGCAATAAAAAACAAGTACGAGAATGTAAAACGGATTTTTATTGAAGCGGAGGCCTGGCATTCGAATTTACAACCGCAGCCCCCAGGAGAGTAATAGGGCTTCGATCCAGACTATCTCGCTATACTGGAAGTCATGAGCGCAGTACACCTATAGATAATTATACTGTCCATCCATGCTGTTAGGGAGCCTCTGAACAAGTATATGACTACTCTGGCCTACAGCCAATGTCGCTATCAAGGCGCACCGGCGCAGGAATGTGTCGACCTTTCAAGCCGGTGCAACGCCGAGAGCGGGAGTGGCTGTAGGCCCCTTCGGGCGGGCTCTGTTGTTCCATCGAGGCTTGATGCCACATCGATATGCCCCTTATGCATTTCAACAATAGATTTCGAACTCGCCAGACCCAATCCACTGCTATCCACTTTAGTTGTAGCAAAAGCTTCAAATACTTTTCCTTCAATTTCTTTGGGGAGCCCCTCTCCCTGATCCGCTATTGACACTTTGACATAGCGCCCTNGTTTGAGACCTGAATTAACAAGCAGTTCAGAATAGACATTTTGTGCGGTCACCGTAATTTTTCCACCGTTGGGCATTGCTTGCTGCGCATTTATAACCAGATTATTGACCACCTGGCTGATCTGTCCAGGATTCATGATTACGTGCCACAAGTCCGGGGCTATTTCAATTTTGTGACTCACCTCAGATTCATGTAGCGACAGGGATACACTTTTTCTTAATAGATTGCCCATATCGGTATATTCCAGCTTCGATCCTTGGATGCTGGAAAATTCTACCAGCTTTTGCGTCAAGTCGCTTAACCAGGATGCTGCCGCTTCAGTCTTATCTAAATACTCATCGCATGCGCTTTGTGACGTGGCTGATCTTGCCAGATTCAGATTGCCAATGACGCCGGCTAAGGAATTACTAAGTTCATGCGCGATACCACCAACTAATGTGTTAGCTGATTCAAGTTTTGCGACTTTCAATAGCTCGCTTTCGATCCTCTCGTTATCCGTATTATCAACTATTGATGTAAACACTCGCTGAATGCCCGAAACATCAACACTGAAACTGGTAACGCTACAGACTTGCTCCTCACCTGTTTTTGTAAGCAGGTTTATTTTGCTTTGTATCGGATTACTATTAGCTTTGACTTTCTCAATAACCTCAGTTAACTCGACCTGGCCTGAGTCTCCAAATATTCCCAGATTTGCAAGAGTACTGCCTACAATTTCATCTAACGAACAGTCAAAATTACTCAACCAGGCGGAATTAGCATAAACAATGGCGCCAGTTGTTATATCTGTCATGCAACAGGGACTTTTGTTCGAATGAAAAAATATCGAGAAGAGTTCAACAGAGCTTCTCAATTCCTCAACCAATAATCTCTGGGCCGTTATGTCGCGTGTTGTCCCCTGTATTGCGATCATCTCACCACGGGAGTTCAGAACTGGAGCTGAGCACATCTCCCCAACAAACTCTGAGCCATCCCTGCGTTTATAAACCAGGTCAAATCTGATAGCCTCATTGCCAAAATTCCCCCCCCCTTGCGTTTACCCAGGGACTCAACAATTTTATCAATACTTTGCTTAGTAAATAATAGCGGTGCATATTCCTTAAATGGCCTGCCGATTAGCTCCTCTGGATCGAAGCCAGTCATAGTTTTAAGTGAGGGGCTGAGGTAAGTGAATACTGCATCTGGCGTTGCACGCCAAACCCAGTCAACTGACTGGTTAAGTACATCGTGAAAGATTTCTTCGTTCGTATTCTGAGAAGGCAATTCGCTCATAACCGCTCCTGTTCTCTACAGCAGTACCACTACAGTTGTGTACTAGATCGTCACTTGCCAACAAGCAGAATTTGAGCGTATGCATTTAAGTCAAATTCGCGAGGTCCGCCAAAGTAATTCTAACTAGAAGAATTGTCAATCAATGGTGATCAACATTCTGTTGAAGTAATATAATGCCACGATAAAAAAGTATAAATAGCACAAAAGTGAGGCTATTGCTGATGCGTAAATCCATTCAACTGGACGTGTTCACCGACTACGTCTGACCCTGGTGTTATCTCAGTACAGTTAGTATTGAAAAACTCAAGGTAAATTACCCGGTGGAAATTCGCTGGATTCATTTCCCCCTGCATCCGGAAACCCCGCAGGAAGGCAGATCGCTGGAGATGCTATTTGCCGGTCGAGACATCAAGCCCCTCAAGGAGCGCATGACGGGATTGATGAAAGAAGCCGGTCTACCTTATGGCGAGCGCACACACACTTACAATAGCCGTCTGGCCCAGGAACTGGCCAGCTGGGCAGATACGCAAGATGGCGGCGAAACCATCCACGATGCATTGTACGCGGCCTACTTCGTGGACAATATTAATATAGGAGATCTGGATAAACTGGTAGATATCGCTGCAAAAATCGGTCTCGATGCCCCGGAGGCTCGGCGGATATTGGAAGAACGGATTTTCGAGGAGCAGGTCGATGGGGACTGGCAACGTTCACGGGAAATCGGCGTGACCGGTGTGCCAACTTTTTATTGCAATGATCTGGTGGTAGTCGGTTGCCAGCCCTATGAGACGCTGGAAAAATTTGTGCTGCATTTAATGGATCAGACTGCGCGCGCCGAAGAATAGCCATCCAGAACCCAATTACGGGGACAGCTATCTAATTCCTAGTACCTCGACCCTCCCAAAAAGGTTTGCGCAATTCTGTCTTTAGGATCTTGTTAATGGGAGACAGGGGCATAGGCTCAGTACGAAATGTCATGCCGACTGGGCATTTATAGTGGGCCAGTTGTTCACGACAGAAGTCGATTAGTTCGCTTTCGCCAGCCTGTGCTTCCTCTTCAAGAATGACTATCCCATGTACTGCCTCACCCCAGGTTGCGTGAGGAATACCAATTACGGCACATTGTCTTACGGCAGCATGCCCCGACAGCACATTCTCCGCTTCGATGGGGTACACATTCTCACCACCTGTGACAATCATGTCCTTGATCCGCCCTTCCAGAAATAAAAATCCATCATCATCAAAATATCCCGCATCGCCGGTGTGATACCAACCCCCTTTAAGTGCTTCTGCAGTGAGATCCGGTTTGCGCCAATACCCTGTCATCACATTTTTACCCCTCACAAGTATCTGACCAGTCTCACCTGCCGGCAGTTTGTCATCATCCTCATCAGCAACAATTACTTCAACATGGGGCACAGTCCGACCCACTGAAGCCAGCCTGCCAAAGTCTGGCCTGTCTAACACATGATATTGGGAGTCCATACTGGTAACAATGGGTGAGGTTTCGGTCATGCCGAATGTCTGAAATATTTCAGTACTGGGAAAGGCTGCGATGACTTTACGCAGCAGTGCCAGAGGCATGGGCGCCGCACCATAGGCAATCATCTTAAGTGAAGACAGATCGAAGGTAGAAAAATCGGGGTGATCGAGCATCATTCGTAACATCGTCGGAACGAGAGTCATCGAATTGATCCGGTAAGTTGCAATGCACTGCAACAACTGTCGCACATCAAACCTGGGGAGAATAACACAATGACCACCCAAAGCGGTACAGCTGAACACGCGAGAGCCGGCAGAAAGATGGAACATGGGTCCAGCAATTACAAAACACCAACCCTCCTGCATCCGGTAAAGAGGGACAGAACAATCCGTATTGGCTTTAAAATTGATATTGCTCAGCATTACTCCCTTGGAACGACCGGTTGTGCCACCGGTATAAAAAACAATGACTGTTTCGTTATCCTGACTAGGCGTCAATTCAGTTACCTGTAATTCAGCAATCGATTGTTCGTAGGAAATCATTCCCTGTGGTGTTATCGTGCTTCCGCAAAAGATAAGTGATCTAATACCCGGACAGGCTTCCCTGATTGCCCTTGCCTGTTCCACAAAATGCTCATCTACAATTAATACACTGGGCTGGGAATCTTCAACACACTCGATCATTTCACGGACTGACAGGCGATAGTTCACTGGAACCAGGATCGCACCGATTAGCGCTGGGGAGTAATAGCATTCAAAAAATACGGCAGAGTTGAGCCCGAGAAATCCGACTCTATCGCCGTTACCTACACCCTCACGTTGCAACAGGGCAGCAGACTGCTTGCAGCGCGTTGCAGTCTCGACCCAGCTTTGCGTTTTACCTGCAAAGGTGATCGCCGGCTTATCGGGCCATGTGCGTTCCGCTCGTAACAGCAATTCGCAGATTTGCACGGGTTGATTATCTGGATCAGTCATGTGTTTCAGATTATAGGAGGCCAGCAACTATTTCCCGGTCGTGTAACTCGCCGATTTCTGTGCTGGATAATTTCAGTATGTCGGCAAGAATTTCGTCCGTGTGCTGACCAAGCCGCGGGGCTGGCTGGACTGTATCTCTTTCGCCAGCACTAAAATAGAGAGGACTCGATGGCATAAGATAAGATCCAATCCCGGGCTGCTCAACCTGACTGAACAGTGGATTTTCTTCACTACAATCGATATCAGACTCTACCATTTCCGTGATCGACTGATAGGGCCCCCAACAGGCCCTGGCATTGTTCAGTGCCGCCGCCACTTCTACAAAAGGTCTCTCCCGAAACCAGGGTGCAAATAATTTTTCCAACTCTTCCCGTGCCTGGAAGCGATCGCCTTCCCTGGTAAAATCAAGACGCAAGTTCGCTGCCAGTTTTGCAACACCTGACTCAGTTCCGGTCACGGCCACTATGGCCATCCATTGATTGGGCGTCACGCCCACCACCATAACCCGCCGGCCGTCATTGCAGGCAAAGTCATGGCCGAATGTGCCAAATATGTGATT
This sequence comes from Gammaproteobacteria bacterium, assembly GCA_002726595.1. Classification (GTDB taxonomy): domain Bacteria; phylum Pseudomonadota; class Gammaproteobacteria; order Pseudomonadales; family Pseudohongiellaceae; genus UBA9145. Next base: position 10,330 of record PBTO01000064.1, read on the forward strand.
GCCCACGGGTTGCCGTGCCTCGCCATTGATAGTCGCTTCGGCAATATAACCAAGATGGCCCATCGTAGCCAATGCCACATCAGCCAACGCCAGCTTGATGAATTGACCGGCACCGGTGAGCCTTCTATGGCGCTCTGCGGCCAGAAGTCCAAGCGCTATGTGCTGCCCGGCAATAACATCCCAGGCGGGAAAGGGATTGTTCACTGGTTTGCCATCTTCGCCGGCACTAAGCAGAGGAAGTCCGATTTTTGCGTTGACCGTATAATCCAATGCACTATTGCCAAATCTGGTTCCAACGAGATTTAAATAAATCAGATCCTCGCGCCGGGCCCGCAGTCTTTCTTCGGCAAGCCAGCCCCTGGCAGGGAAATTGGTGACAAATAGACCGGAGTCTTCACCTTCCGCGGTAATCAGTTGCGTAAGCAATTCCTGCCCTTCGGGCTTTTTAAAGTCCACAGCAATAGAGCGCTTGCCCTTGTTAAGGCTATGCCAATAGAGACTGTGACTGTCTTTTGT
>PBTO01000065.1 GCA_002726595.1 Gammaproteobacteria bacterium
CGTCCGCCTGTCGAAAACTGGCAACGCGGAGTGCGGAACAGCCTGTAGGCCCCGAAGGGCGTGTCCTGAAGCGCACAGTTGCGGTGTTGCACTTCTTGCCAAGGGCTACGGCCATCGCCTACATGGATGTAGGTGAGGAGTGTGAGCCGGGAGCGGAAGCTTTGCCGGCGAAGCGCGCCTTGCAACTGTACGCTTCAGATCACGCAGAGACCATATGGAATTAATCAGAGGTGCCTTAGATAATGAAAATTTCACGCGCAGTTAGCGCTACGAAAACCCGGCAGGCTCTTGGTTTGCTGGCGCTGTATCTTGCCAGTTGCACACCAACAGTACAGGTTGCGATGCCCAGTGAACCGATTACGATTAATTTGAACGTGCGCATCGAACATGAAATACAAATCAAGGTAGAAGAAGAGCTGGATGGTATTTTTACCGCTGACAGCGGTTTGTTTTAGCAGGAGACTCTTATGAATAAATTAACCCAGGCACTCGCCACCCTACTCTTGCTTTTCGCCTTAGCCCCTACTGCACTGGCGGTCACGCTGCAGGAAGCTAAAGACCAGGGCCTCATTGGTGAACAAACTGATGGTTACATTGGCCTGGTAGTCGCCAGTGCGCCGGCCGATGTGCGCGCCCTGATACAGGATGTAAACAACCAGCGCCGAGAGCGCTATCAGCAGATCGCGCAGCAAAATGGTATTAGCGTTGAACAGGTAGCCGGATTAGCCTATGAGCGGGCAGTAGCAGCGACCCAGGCTGGACATTTTATTCAGAATTCGGGCGGAAGTTGGCAGCAAAAGTAGAGGAATACAGGCTACGTCTCCTAAAGGCTACAATACCACCCTTTGGCACATATCAACAAAAAGGATTGAACTGGTGAAAAACAAATTTGATGACATTCTTGGAACGGTTGGAAACACGCCTGTCGTTAAGATAAACCGCCTGGCACCTGAGGGAATTAATCTGTATGCAAAACTGGAGGCATTCAATCCGGCCGGCTCGGTAAAAGACCGATTGGCGTTGGGGGTTATAGAAGATGGGGAAAAAAGGGGACTGTTAAACCCCGGCCAAACCGTCGTGGAAGCTACCAGCGGTAATACCGGCATCGGCCTCGCTATGGTTTGCGCTCAGAAAGGCTATCCACTGGTGATTGCAATGGCAGAGAGCTTCAGTGTGGAGCGGCGAAGATTGATGCGTTTTCTCGGTGCCAAAGTCGTTTTAACTCCGGCCGCACTGAAAGGCACCGGCATGTTAGCCAAAGCCAGGGAGCTGGCAGAGACTCACGGCTGGTTCCTGACCCGTCAATTCGAAAACGAAGCCAACGCAGAGATGCACGAGCGCACAACCGCACAGGAGATCCTGCGTGATTTTAAGGGCGAAGCCCTTGACTACTGGGTAACTGGAATTGGTACAGGTGGAACTCTAAACGGCGTGGGGCGTGTACTCAAGGCCGAACGGCCGGAGACCAGAATCATAGTTTGCGAACCTGACAATGCCCAGCTATTAGGCAGTGGCATCCCCCAGCCTGAGGCCGGGAGTGAAGGGGATGTCGCCAGCCACCCCAGTTTTCAACCCCACCCCATGCAGGGCTGGACGCCCGACTTCATTCCAAAATTAGTGGATGATGTTACCGACCGGGAACATATTGACACACTGCTTGCGATTTCTGGCGCTGATGCCATTGAAAATTCGCGCAATCTGGCACAGCAGGAAGGTATATTTACCGGCATCACCGGTGGCGCAACGTTTACCGGTGCATTAAAAGTCGCAGAGACAGCCAGCCCCGGCTCCACGATACTTTGCATGTTACCGGACACTGGTGAACGCTATTTAACGACGCCGCTGTTTGATGGTATCGGTGCCGAAATGGATGATGAAGAGTGGGCGATAGCCGCCTCAACACCCAACTATCAGTTTGACAATCCGCCTCCCGCTCCGGCCCCGGTATCCGCTACCGAAGCGAGCACGCCAGCGGCGAGTGAAGATGGAACAGCTTAACAAGCGGTGGAAAAGCCCTGACCGACTAACAAAATCCAGTAGTGTTGTTCACATTGGAGTGGTGTGAGTATCGACTCAGCGACTTATTCAATTTCGTGCAAATTCTCCTGATAAGTCTCTGTCAGCATCACGACAGAGATTAATGTCAAGAACGAAGCAATTGCAATATAGACCGACACCCAAACAACCGCATATTCGGTCCACAAAATTGTGGCAATAGTTGGTGCGAATGCACCCCCTAAAATTGCGCCGGCCTGATAACCAAGAGAGGCACCGGAATAGCGCACTTCTGTAGAGAATAATTCAGTAAAGAACGCCGCCTGCGGTCCGTACATTATGCCTAAAAACACCAGCCCGCCACTGATTGCCAGGGTAATCAGGAAAAAGTTGCCCGTATCGATTAACGGAAAAATGGCAAACGCCCAGATACCGGTTAACACCGCCCCGAGCATAAAAATACCCCTTCTCCCGTTTCTGTCGGAATAGGCGGAGGCCCAGAACTGGGTTGGAATCTGCAGGGCCGAGGCGATTAATATCGCAACCAGGAGCGTATTACGCGACAATCCCAACTCTGCGCTGCCCCCATAGGCAATCACAAACGCAACCAAAATATAAAAGGTCACCTGTATCGATAGAAATGCACCTGCAGCCAGCATGATTCGCTTGGGGTACCTTCGGATGGCTTCCAGTACGGGCGATCGCTTGATGACTGCTGCGGAGGCCTCCTCACTGTGCTCGGCCTTGTATTCTACCAGTTCTTTAAATGCCGAAGTGTCCTCCAGGTGCAGTTGCACGTAGATGCTAATGCCAATCAACACGACGCTGGAAAGAAAGGGTATGCGCCAGCCCCACTGTTGAAAAAATTCTTCCGATACCAGGGCACTTATTATCAGGAAAGCTAGATTGGCCAGAATCACACCAACGGGCGCTCCGGCTTGCGCATAGGCACCGTAATAACCACGCTTATCAGCCGGTGCATTCTCGGTTACGAGCAACATGGCGCCACCCCATTGGCCGCCAATTGCAAGCCCCTGAGTAAAACGTAATATGCTCAACAGGATCGGTGCCGCGACACCGATAGTGGCATAGGTTGGGAGTAAGCCGATCAAGGTTGAGGCCACTCCCATTAACACCAGTGCTATTACCAAAGTTTTCTTGCGCCCTACGCGATCACCAAAGTGGCCGAACAAAATACCTCCCAGCGGTCGGGCGATGAAACCGAATGCAAAAGTCCCAAAGGAAAGTATCAGCGCAACAGTTTCCGAGCTGCTGGAAAAAAATGCCGAGGGAAAGATCAGTGCCGCTGCTGTGCCGTAAATAAAGAAGTCGTACCATTCAATACTGGTACCGGCTAGCGCCGTTAATGCTACCTTGCGCATGCTTTGTCGGTGATGGGTATCGTCTGACAATGAAGACGCAGGTGTGTTGAGATCAGTAGTCATGAATTATCCACAAAATAGGGCTTGTTTTAATAAGTTAGCCAGTGGCTGAAGCATAGCAGGAATAAAAGGCTGGGGCAGAAATTATTGAATCCCACGCCCAAGTTTCCAGTATTATGAGTCAGCCAATGTGCAACAATGATCTGAATTTCCAGGAAACCTGCTCCGGATCAATGTGGCCCATAGTGTCTTCGTTTATGAAGAAGATGTGCTAAACCAACTCCCTTTCGAGCAATTTGACTGAATATCCAGTCGTGAACAGGAAAAAATTCGCTTCGGTGATCGAATCGACGTAATCTCTTTCCAGGTGGTGGCCGGTACGGCGCTGGAATTACGCATAGAAAATTGGGGCATAGAGGTCAATCCGCTATGATCAGGAGAAATTCAGGAGAATGAGAACGCTCATCACCTGCTGTGTCTTGCTACTGGCTACGCTGGGCTATTCAGGCTCTCTTGCGCTGGATAAAGAAGCGCTGACACGTGCTATAACAGGTCCTGATCGGGATGTGACAGACTATGTTCGTGATGCGGTGCGCAAGCCGGTCGAAGTGCTGGATTTTCTTGGCCTTGAGCCCGGAATGACGGTGCTGGACCTATACGCAGCGGGTGGCTATTACACGTTTATTTTATCCAAGGCAGTGGGCCCGAATGGCATAATCTTCGCCCAGAACACACCCCGCGGACTGCGTTTTGAAGAAGACCGGCAGGACATTACCCAGGGTGAAGCTCTGGAAGCCAAAATTCAACAGGGCAATCTTACCAATGTTTCTCACATCGTACGGCCGCTGGCAGAAATAGCCTTGCCACCGATCTCCATCGACATGGTAATCCTGGCGCAAACACTGCATGACTGGTACAACCCGCAACCGGCACGCGTGCTGGAAAGACTACTGCAAGTGAAAGCACTGCTTAAGCCCGGCGGGGTTGTTGGTATTACCGATCACATCGGACTCGAAGGTCGTGATAACCGGTCCATGCACCGAATGCAGAAACAACAGGCAATTGATATCGCCGAGCAAGCAGGCTTTCTGGTTGTGGGCGACAGTGACATACTCAACAGCAGAATTAATGATCATACGCGCTCCATTTTTGATCCGAGACTGAACAGGAATACTGATCGGTTTTTACTTAAACTACAAAAACCGGAATAGCAACGATACGACATTTTGTACATTAGGGCACCTCTGATTAATTTCAATAAAAGGGACACCTGTCACTATACAAAATCAGGATTAGCTAGTAATGAGAAAAACTTTGAAGCCTGAGATAAATGAGCTCTATCGCAGAGATCCAGTTGCAGCAGACAAGTTATTGTGGGGGCGCACATCCAGCACTTTTAGCCGACGTGGTTTTCTGAAAAACAGCGGGTTGCTGGCCATGTCCACGGCGCTGGGTGCAACAATCCCATTCGCCCGATTCATGCCAGCAGGTCTGATCCCTGCCGCCTTTGCAGCAGACAACGCTTCTGCTGAAATCTCTGGAAAAGACGGATTGATCGTACTCAACGATCGACCGGTAAATGCAGAAACCCCGGCACACCTGCTGGATGATGAAGTAACTCCAAACAGATATATGTTTGTCCGCAACAATGGCATTCCTCCAGAAAATATTAACCCGGATACCTGGCAACTCGAGGTCACCGGCGAATCCTGTCTGCGCCCCACCAGTTTTACTATTGAAGAATTAAAGCTGCGTTTTGAGACTGTCACGCTGCAACTACAACTTGAATGTGGTGGCAACGGACGCAGTGAGTTTGTGCCTGCCGCAAGTGGCAATCAGTGGACTACCGGTGCCATTGGATGTCCAAGCTTTACCGGAGTCCGCTTGCGAGATGTGCTCAATTACTGCGAACTGAAAGATGATGCCGTTTACATTGGCTACTTCGGTGCTGACACCCACATTAGCGGGGACTCTTCAATGGTTCCAATTTCCCGCGGCGTTCCTATCTCCAAAGCTCTGGAATTTGAATCTTTGATCGCCTTTGAGATGAACGGTGAGGCAATACCACTGCTAAATGGGTATCCGCTCCGTCTGGTATGCGCTGGCTGGCCGGGATCAGTTTCTGGTAAGTGGCTGCAGCGCATCATGGTGCGCAACCAGGTTCACGACGGTGAGAAAATGGCCGCCCCTTCCTATTCCGTACCACGGATTCGAGTCGCACCTGGCAGCCGGATCCCCACCGAAGACATGCGCATTATCGAATCCATGCCGGTAAAATCCCTAGTTACTTTTCCCCAATCAGGAATCACCCAGAACCTGAGGGAGCGGCTAACAGTGAGGGGTCATGCCTGGGCTGGAGACAATCAGGTTAGCGGCGTATTTCTTTCGATTAATTTTGGTGCCACGTGGCTGCCTACGGCAATAAGCTCGGCTGTGAATCGACTGGCCTGGCAAAATTGGCAAAGTTGGGTGCAGTTTTCCGAAGTTGGGTATTACGAGATTTGGGTCCGTGCCATGGACAGCCGTGGCCGGTCTCAACCCATGGTGGTGCCTGGCTGGAACCCCCGGGGCTATCTCAACAACGCCTGTCATCGAATNGCAGTTCAGGTGGTATAGGCTAATGGACAGGTTTGTATCTATCCGCCACTTCCCGGCATATCGATCAGTTGCTGTATTTTTAGTGGCATTGATACTGTTGTTCAGTTCAAACGCACAATCCCAGCAACTGGAAGCCACAACCGGATTGATCATATCTGACGGCTGGCAGTTAGTTGAGCAGACCTGTACCCGTTGCCACAGCGCACAGATTATTACGCAGAATTCGGGCAGTCGTGAAGTCTGGCAAAGCAGGATAATCTGGGTGCAACAAACCCAGGGCCTGGAGCAATTAAGCCCTGAAATTCTTGATCCCATACTCGATTATCTTGCGCAGAATTATGGACAAAAAGCAGCTACGCGCCGGCTGGATTTAAAGGAGCATTTACTGCCCTCCAATCCCTATCCGACAATTGACTAGCAGCATGGTCAATCCAAATGCCAAAGATCAGCAGACGCCATGTTGAATCATTTCTCTCCGCATAGACGCTTTCCGCGGAAACGTTTTTAAATAACTATTCCAAAGTTAACGAAACTCTGCCTCATTAACTCCTGGTAGCAAGTTACGGCAGCGCGTAAGCAACCAACTCGGTGGCGCCACCGCCGCTACCAACGACGAACATGGCCAGGTATTGCTTGCCATCGTGCTCGTAGGTAAATGGCAACCCGCTTTGATTCGCCGGCAAATCCAATTCAGCAATAATTTCACCGGTTTGCTTGTCCACGGCTCGTATAATGGGGCTGGGTCCGGCGGCACCGGTACCCTCAGCGACGAACAACAGAGTTTTAGTCAGCAAGATACCTGACCGTGTCGGCACACCTGTGCGTGGCAGATCAACACCCTCCAACAGCGGATGATTGGCAATGCGGTCCGGTGTGTCGGCATTAGCAATCATCCAGAGATGGTCGCCAGAGTTCATGTCGATCGCTGTAATGCGNCCGTAAGGCGGCTTGACAATATCTAGCCCCTGGACCCGCGGGGTGCGGACACCGAAACCCGAGCTGAGGTCGATGTCTGAATTCGGGTTTTTTGCCAATGACAATACCTGCAGTACGGTCCTCGATGGCACGTATAGAATCCCCGTCTCTGGATCAAGGGCAGAGCTCTCCCAGTTGGAACCGCCGGTGGAAGAGGGCAATCCAAGTCTGCCACGTGTTCCATCAGCTGCCTCTGTCAGGGATGGAGGCGTATACATACTGGGGCTGAGGCGAAAGCCTTCAAGGGATTCAAGCGCCAGCGCGCGAAGTTCCGGCGTAAAATCTATCACGTCAGCTTCGGTAAAGCCCTGTCGATCGAAGGGGGCAGGACGAGTCGGGAAGGGTTGCGTGGGAGAGTACCATTCTCCAGGTACGTCTCCTGCCGGTACCGGTCGTTCTACAATCGGCCAGATAGGCTCGCCTGTCTCTCTGTCGAAAGCGTAGACAAAGGCTTGTTTAGTTATCGACATGACCACCTTACGGCCGTTAGGCAAATCGGCAACAATGGCTGGGGAGGGCACGTCCCAGTCCCAGATGTCATGGTGGATAAACTGATAGTGCCATTGGCGCTCACCGGTTTGGATATCCAGCGCGACCAGACCGCTGGAAAACAGGTTATCGCCGTGCCGGTCGCCACCGTAGTAGTCGCCGGTAGGATCTTCTATCGGTAGATAAACATGACCCAGTTCCGGATCACCCGAGGTGGCAGCCCAGACGCCGGAATTGCCGGTAATGTCGTTCCCGGTTAGCCAGGACTCATAACCTATTTCTCCTGCCGCGGGAATGGTATGAAAGGTCCACAGCAGTTCGCCGGTGCGCACATCGAAACCGCGTATGTCCCCTTTCGTATTGAACTTGGACCGCGGCCGACCACCTGTCCGGTGTGCTGCCCCTACAACAATGACGTCATTCATGACGAGCGGCGGTGCAGAAATGCCGATATCGGGGTAGGGATATCTGGGATCATCGACATTTCTGAGGCCTTCGTACAAATCCACGATGCCGTTATCGCCAAAGTTTGGATCTGGAATGCCGGTCTTGGCATCCAGTGAAATCAGTTGGTAGCCTGGGGAGACATCTATTACCCGAGCCGTATCACCCTCTCGCCAGAAGGCGACGCCACGGCCGGCACCCTTTCGTGGCGCTTCATCGAATCGATCGCCTTCCTGATAGCGCCAGAGCCACAGGACCTGTCCCGTCGTGGCGTCCAGTGCCACAACGTTTCGAGTGCTGGCTATATTTGCGTACAGAACGCCGTCAATTTCAAGTGGTGTTGAAGGGTTCGTGGAATCAGTAACGGGTCCGAAATTTGCCGTGGAAAAACGCCAGGCTATCTCGAGATCTCCAACGTTGTCTGCATTAATCTGATCGAGTGGTGAGTAGCGCTGAGCCCCGCTACCACTGTGGATATTCGGCCAATCCCCCTCGTCCACGCTGGTACCGGATTGGCTCAGAGCCAAAGGAGCACAGGCAAGTGCAGCTACGGCTATAATGAATGCTGAAATTAATCGCTTTGTTACTATCATCTAAAACTCTCCTGATACCATGTATTCGTGTTCTTAGGCTAACTATGTTCTGTTCATGTAAGCACAGAAAGTTCACTTAGTTCAACGTCCGATTTCCGTAGCTACTGCAGGCATTCCAGATAGCATCACTTCAGCCCATCACTGCTTCCCACGATATTCGCGGAAAACGTTTCCGCGGAAACGTCTTTTATCTTTGACACTGAAGGACTATATTCGGCCAACATCGGACCTTTCACTGTGGATCGGGTGGAGCCATAAAAGCTGTGTAGCAGTGGGCTATTAATTCCTTGCTCTACTGCTCACCTAAGAAATTCGTTTTGTTGTTCGCAAGAAGCGTGCTGGCCCTGTTATTATGACTATCGCAAAAGAAAGAATAACCATTAGTATCGTCAAAACGTTGTTGCCTACTATTCCTGCACTACCGCTGATGTCAAAGTATCCACCGATCCAGGCATTGCCTACGCCGTGTACAACTGCTACTAGTAGGATGCTACCTTTCGTATTATTGAAAAACTAGGAGAGTTGAACTGTACCCCGTCAGCCCCAGTTGGACATAATCACCTGATTGCATAAGAGATACTTTTGGCTCATCGTTAATCCCCAGAGGAAACGATGATGAGAAAGAAAGGAAGTGCCGAGAAGACAGTTCGCGATATACGCAGAGCTACC
>PBTO01000066.1 GCA_002726595.1 Gammaproteobacteria bacterium
GGCCATTTCTCCAACGAACTCTCCAGTATCGACTGGACCTAATACGGTTTTTTTGCCCTCGTTAGTTACGGACGCTTCAAGTTTGCCTTTTCTAACAATATAGACATATTCCGCCGCCGTTCCCTTGCGCATCAATACATCTCCAGGGGATAAAAATCTCAAATGGAGATCTTCACCATCGGCGTTGGTAATGAAATTCAAGACTCTGGATAGGCATTGAGAAACCTTTTCCTCATCAGAAACATCATCCAGAAATTGAACTTTTCCGGCAACAAGTTCATCAACAAAAATATGTTCTTCTGGATAATCGCCTATCAGAATAACTGGGACTTGATTCGATTTCTTACTGGAGAAAAGATGCTCTGCTATTTCAAAACCATCGATATCTGGAGATGAAATTTTAGTCACCACTATGTGCGGTTGTTCTTTGGATATTTTCTTGATTGCACTGGGTGTGCTATCTGCAGTGATATACTCAGTGCGCTCCAGGTGCTTGTCAATCTCTTCAGCAAAAGCGCTGCTTTCTTTTCCCCCAGGAAAGGTAAGAAGAAACTTCCGGCTTTTATCTAAGCGCACATTTATCCCCTAAGCAAATTTTGTGGATAAATCTTCGACTGTAAACATAGCACCAACAATAGTTAACTGCTTGATTTACATCAATTCGCAGACTTAAGAACTACCGGCGATACTAGCAGAACTGCAATTACAATATAGTACTAAACTAAATACCCACACAACAGCTCTCATATCAACAATTTCGAAGAGAACAGAGCCTTTATCAAGAGATCCTCGAATCACCTGGAAATGTGCTTGGCAGCGAAACAATTCTTTGAGCTCATAGAGTTGCGGGCACCCCTATTAGCTTAGGTAGTTCCCCGAATTGTCGTCCCCGGGCAGAATCTGGATGATTAACAAATAGAGCGGCGACGCGGTCTCACGATAAGCGATAGACGGACTGGTTCCCCACGGAGACCGCGGTATTCCCTGTAAGGTACGAGGGTACAAGTATGGAAAAGATAGCCACAGCACAATCTGACAAGGCACGGTTTCTCAATACGACCGTGCTCACGATGTGTTTCACTGCGTGGAATATCGTGCTCGTGACATTGTTGGCTCGCAATGAGGCATTAAACTGGGGGGCCGCCGAGATCGGCTGGCTCATCAGTATCCCGATACTAACCTGGACCGTGGTAAGCATAGTGCTGCACAAAGATACGGCCGATGTCGAAAGCTGAGTCATCCGTAGCCGCCGGGAAACCGTTACCGTGTTTGGCGGCAACCGCACCCCGCAATAGCCATAGGGTGTTGAATTGTACTGAAAACTGACCCAGGTTTTGCAGTAATAGTTGACCCGGCTAATTTGAGCAAATTCAGGGCTTAGCTGCATTGTTTGCGGGTCAATATTCAATGCAAATATGGGTGGCTAATGGGTTAATTTTGGATGCAAATTAATGGTAATCCAGTTTGTAACAATTCGGGCTACCGCGGCATCTCACGATATTAGCGGAAAACGTTTCCGCGGAAACGTCTATTTTATCTTTAGCCCTGTCAGTCACCGTTCCTGAATGGCAGCTCTCGGTTGCCAGGGACCTAATTCCAATGGGAAGGCGGATCGAAGAATAGGGCTTTCACAACAGTGGCTATTGCCTTTATGCTTAGGCTTCTTTAACAGAAGTGTTTAATCAATATGCGATTAGCTCTGATTTTTGTAATTGCCTACCTGCTGTGCGGGGCTGGATACAGTGCCGAGCAGGATGGCGGATTTACTGCTGCCACTGGTGTAGAGGAAATCCAGCAGCGCCAGCGACTGCTGCCGGACGATGATATCTGGTGGACCGTAACCGGTGAGCAGATGGGCTGGATGCATCGCAATGTACACCAACTCTTTCCCACAGTGAATGTGTATCGGGCCGGGCAGGTTCGGCAACTGAACCTTCAAATTGATCCGGCTATTGCACAGTTCGAGGTTGAAACCCGCTATGGCAATCTGGCATTTGCTGACTTCCTCGCTGGTGACTTTTCGACGGCGATGGGTGTGGTGATTCTGCATCGCGGCGAGATCGTCTATGAAAATTATCCGCGTATGCAGTCCTATGAAAAACCCATTTACTGGTCGGTCACCAAGGTTATGACATCAACCGTGCTGCGGCTGTTCGAGGAGCGTGGCCGTATCGATGTCGAGCAGCAAATTCAGTTCTATATTCCCGAGCTGGCCCATTCCGATATTGCCCGGGTAACGGTGCGTAATATTCTCGATATGGCTACCGGTCTCGATTGCCAGGATGAGTATGATGATCGTCAGTCCTGTTACTATCAGTACTCGATGGCCATCGGTGATGGTTTCCGAGAGGGAAATGCACCGGATAATCCCTATGACTTTGTCAAAACCCTGAGAGTAAGCAAACACGACGAACAGGGACAGCGGTTTTCCTATTCCGGGATGAATACTTTTGTACTAGCCTGGCTGGTAGAAAAAATTACCGGTGAGCCGTTCCAGGATGTGTTTACTCGGGAGATCTGGCAGCACATCGGTGCCGAGGCGGATGCCTCGTTCCTGGCTTATCGCTATGGTATTCCGCTTACCCATGGTGGACTGTTGTCAAATATGAGAGACCTGGCCCGGTTTGGTTTACTCTTTACACCATCCTATGATGTCGTGTCTGACAAGCAGATAATTTCTGAGCAGCACATCGACTTACTGTTAAACGGTGCTAACCCCAATCTGGTGCGCGGCAATGGCAGCCATAATATTTATCAGTGGGATCGAGTCGATCAGAACGGTTTCATGTACAAGGGTGGCTGGGGCGGCCAGGGTCTGATTGTAAATCCCAAACTGGACCTAGTGGCGGTATTCACCAGCTATTTTAAAGAAGATAACAGCCAGCAGGCCTTGAGCCCGATCATGTTTCAGGTGCTCAACGGTGTGTTTGCAGAAAACTGATAAGCTTGCTTTCGAAATCAATCTGGCAGCGCAAACGCGATATATCCCGAACCGGAAGGCGGTCCCATGCGACCACCACCGGCGGCAATAACAACGAACTGTCGACCCTCTACGCTGTACATAGCTGGCGTGGCAAATCCTGCGGCAGGCAGGTCGGCTTGCCACAGCAGGGCGCCATCGCGGGTATCGTAAACACTGAATTTTCTATCCGGTGTAGCGCCGATAAAGATTAGACCTGACGCGGTTACCACCGGACCACCATAACTCTCGGCACCGTAGTTCAAATCCGGATGAGTGGGGTAATTGCCGAAGGGCACCTGCCAGTCAATCTCGCCGGTGGCCATGTCAATGGAGTTAAGCGTACCCCAGGGCGGTGTATTGCCCGGCAGGCCTTCATGGTCTCGTACACGCAGATAGCCAGCGAAAGCATAATCCATTTCGGTGCTGGGCTCGTCCCGATCACCTTCCAGATCCGGTGAACGCACGAAACTGATTACCGCGTTTCTTTCAATCTGACTGAGACTATCAAATGCTGGCATGCGGCCGCGGCCTTCGCGCAGGATCTCGGTCACATCGCCTGCCGACATGCGCTCGCTAATGCCTTCCAGGCTGGGCCCTTCATCCGTTCCCTGGCGATCGATGCCATGGCAGGCACCGCAATTCTGGGCATAGACATTGCGGTTGCTGAAACCGACCGGAATTTCATAAAGGCGAATAATGCCGCCGATCTCCTGCGCATTAAGAATGAGTTTATTATTATTGGGATCGAAGGCCGATCCACCCCATTCCGCACCACCATCATAGGACGGAAAAAATAAGGTGCCGGCCAGCGTCGGCGGAGCGAAAGGCCGTTGATCCAGATCCTTAACCACATCGGTTACGAATGCCACTGCTTCGGGATTCCGTGTGGTCATCTCAAAGGTCTGTCGGGTAAAGGCCACGGAGGAGACTGGTTGCGTAGGCGCCGCCTGCTCATCGGGCAGATTACTGGAAAGCGCCTCTACTTCGTAGATGTCGTAGAGTGACTCGCCCGTGTCGCGGTTAAATACAAACAGATGGCCAGATTTTGTGGTGACAGCCACTGCATCGATTAGCACACCATTGCGTTCCAGTTGCACCAGCGTGGGTGGTGAAGGCAGATCCCGGTCCCACAGATCGTGGCGCACGGTCTGGTAGTGCCAGCGTAGTTCACCGGTACGTGCATCGAGCGCCAACAGGCTATTGGCAAACAGGTTCTCACCCTTGCGGGCGGCACCGTAAAAATCCGGCGTAGCCGAACCGGTGGGCACGAACAACAGCGCCCGCTCTTCATCCAGTGTCATTCCCGTCCAGTTGTTGGCACCACCTGCGGTTACCAGTGAGCCTTCCTCCCAGGTTTCCGAACCCAGGCCGCCAGTTAGCGGCAGGCTGTTGAAGCGCCATAGTTCCTCACCATCGATCGTACTGTAGGCGCGGATGACACCAGCATGGGAGGTGGCGCTTTCACTGGTAGAAAACCCCAGTACCAGCGACTCTTCGAAGACGATGCCGGGTACGCTGGTAAAGAGCGGACCGGATTTGTCAGTCGGTGTCAAATCCAGCTTGCCGTTGTCACCGAATTCACTAATGAGCTGACCGCTGTCCGGATCCAGCGCAATCAATTCACGCCCGGCAACGTAGAACAGTCGAGCCTGCTCGTCATTTTCCCACCACATCATCCCGCGCTGGGCTGCGCCACTACCGCCATCGTCATAGCGCCACAACTCTTCACCGGTTGCCGCATCCAGGGCAAACGCCACCAACCGCGGAGACAGACCGTAGAGAATGCCATCCACCACCAGCGGGCTGGTGTACATCGTGGAGCCGCCATCTCTCAGCTCACCGGAGTCGTATGACCAGGCCTCCTCGAGCAGGCTTACATTGTCGCGGGTAATTTGCTCCAGGACGGAGTAGTGACTGCGGCCAGGGTCGCCCAGGTAAGTCGACCAGTCGACATTGTTTCGATCAGAAACGACCGGTGCATCAGGCGAACACGCGAACACCCCAATGGCGGTGAGGGCATAAAAAAGTGTTTTCATATGCGGTTGACAGCACCCCGGCTTAACGACTCCAACTCGGCAACCAGGTATCGTCCTCGATACCGGCGGCTTCCTGTTTACGCGCACCACTGAGCATTAACGGCATCGCGTAGTTACCTTCGTGGCAGGCGTACTCAAACAAATCGGCATCTGTCGCCTTCATCTCGACCACCGCAGTCCACTTGTCTTCAAATGACTCGGGATCGTCGACCGTGTATTCATATTCCAATCGGTCTTCATCCAGTCGTGTGAAGCGCTCGGTGAGCGTCATATTTTCACCAGTGCCGTTGAACCGAGACAGGTAGGTAAAATTAGTTGTCGTTACAACGAACGTGTCACCCTCCCATTCACCGCGGGAATCACCCTTCCACAGGCGCATGTCGCTAGGTAAGGCCTCACCCCCATCGGTGGGGATAATGCGGTGATCGTTGACCATTTCAGTCTGGATAACAATATAGTCCTCGGTCTGCACTAAAGACATCATATTGTTGTAGGCACCTGAACGCATGGGAGGACCGGCATTGAAACCGAGAATGCAACGATCAAACAGGTTGCGATCTTCCGGCCCCTGGGGCGATCGACTTTGTAGTGCACGAAAATAGGCGCCAGCTTCCCTGGCAGCCGCTTTCATCGGTGGCAATCTGCCATTTTCCGGATAGATAAGCTGTGAAGTACGCATGGTTGAGGTCATGGTAGTGCCCTGATCCAGGTAGAAGGAGTTGTAACCCACATCCACGTCACTCTGGCTGGCCTGACCATCAAACTCTCTCGCATCACGGGCTGCGCGTCCGTTGCGTACGGCCGTTTCAAATTCATCCACTTCCTCTGGTGTCAGAAACTCCTGGTCTGCGAATGCAGCCGGGCGCTGAAAAGGCGTTACTGTGCGGTAGTCCCAGTTGCCCTGCAGGCTGGGTTTCCCCCAGGACTTCATCGGCACATCGGCCCAACCAGTTTGGGTAAGAAAAGCAGCAGTAAAAAACAAGCAAGCCATATTAAATGATTTCATGTCTTCTCCCTATAAATCGCTTGGATCGTCGGTTGCAGAACGCGTGGTTCCGTCAAGATTCCTGGGCCCTTCATAGCCCTGGCGTAAATGGTCGTATAACAGGTCCTCGGCAAACTCTACACACTTGTACTCGAGAATTCTGGCGTCTTCTTCCACACGCCGGTACAGGGGCATGCGAATTTTCCAGGGCCGGGAAAACACTTCCGGATCGGTAATAGTCGCTTCATACAGAAGGTGGCTCTCGCCCACCGGCGTATAGCGTTCTTCCACTTGCAGTGCGCCGCTGTGGAAATTACCGGCGCTATCGAACCAGGTGTCAGCCATCTGCGAACTGACATCGACTACCAGCGTATTACCTTCCCAATGGCCCAGTGAATAGCCCATCCAGGAAGGTATCGGTGCTTCGGTACCGGGCCGGTTCATATGAATGGTGCGACTGTTGCCGCCAAACTCATAGGCGATAAATACCCGGGATTCAGTCTGGAATATTTGCAGTGGAAAAGGTATATAGGTTAAACGAGGAATTCCGGGGATATAACATTTCGCTACCGGGTCCAGATTAGTCCAGTCTTCTCGATTTGCATTGCGCTGTTCCAGTGCGGCTGGTAAGTAGGGTATCGTGCCGCCCTCGACAACACTCATGCCGGCCGGGATACCTGCAAGGGCGCCGAGTACATCAGTAACCGGAGTTTTACTGGCGGCATGTCCTTCCAGGTTCCAGCTTGCCGAACCCAGTGCCTGCCAGATGCCGTTTAAGTCCGGTGCCGCAGCTGCAATTGTCGGAGCGGCAGTTTCTGTTGTTGGTAAAGATGATGGTGCAGAATCAGTTTCAACCTCAACTGAACAACTCACAAGGCCGATCACCAGGGCACTTAATAAGATTGGTTTGATCAAATTTTGTTGGCGTTTCATCCGCTCACCTTTCTTTACTCTATTTTGACTTTTACAGATCATCATCTGCGGGAAAATCCTCTGTCGGTGCGCCAACCCCGGTTGAACCCATGAATATATTCCTGCCATCGGCAAAGGTAATATCCCGTCCGCTACCCCGACACTTGGGAATGCAGTCCGGGTCCTTGCTTTGATAGCCGCGCACGATAATTTCGGAACCAATCTGTAATATCTGTGAAGTGAGACCCTGTCGTAATAAAGTATTGGGCGTGCCACCTTCCATCATCCACTCCTGAATGCTGCCGTCGTCCAATACTGCTTCCATGTGGAGCCAGGTATGGGGATTGATCCACTCCATGCGGGTGATTTTCCCCTGCACGCGAATGGGCTTGTTCTGGTCAAACTCTGAAGAGAACGCGTGGTGACTCATGACCTGGGTCTGCATCAGCGCCAATGCGACAGCAGTCAAGCCTAAAGCAAGAATACGTTTCATGGTCTTTTCCTCTGGCAGGAGATTATTGCCTAAGTTTGCCCTATGTAAGACCCTATTTCCATAGCAAGCTGGAATCCAATATTGCAAGTGTATCGGTGAAATATCCGGGCAAGCACCAAGATTGATGCGGAGTTTTTGAGAAGCGGGTATATTAACCTGATAAAAACTCAACGAGGAAACTCAATATGCGTGGCTTAAAGCTCCTGTCAAAGTACCTGCTGGTCCTGTGGTTAACTCTGCCATCCGCTGCGATGGCACAACGGATCATCGAAACCGCCAGCCATAACTTGCAAGAGGTGGCAGATGGTGTCTATTTCGCTGTAGGTAATGGTTCCATCTTCGTGATGAGTAACGCTCTGATCATCGAGCGAGAGGAAGATGTCGTGGTGGTGGACTCCCATATCACGCCAGCGGCTTCACGGGCGCTGATTGACTCCATCGGTGTTGTCACCGATAAGCCTGTTACCACGCTGATCAACTCACATTTTCACTACGATCATGCCAACGGTGTCTCGTCGTTTGGGCCGGATATCCAAATCATCGGTCACGAATACACGCGGGCGAAGCTGGCGGGCGATCCCATGAACGAGCAGACATTTCTGTCCTCTCTGGTGCGCTTCGATCGCACCGTCGCGACCCTTGAAGAGCGCCTGGCCAATGCTGGATCCGCGGCAGAACGCGCCGAGATACAGGGGCAGCTCGATTTCAATCGCGCCCATGTCAGAGCAACCGAAGAAGTAGATCCGGTGCCTCCCACCGTCTCTATGAGCGATCGCATGACCCTGTACCGCGGCGGGCGGGAGATTCAGATTCACTTCTTCGGCCGCGCTCACACCGGTGGTGATGTGGGAATATACCTGCCGGCAGATAAAATCCTCTTCACCGGTGACATGTTGCTGGGCGGGATCTCCTATCTTGGTGATGGCTATGTGGGGGAGTGGGCGCAAACGCTGGAAAATCTAAAGCAACTGGATTTCGACCTGGTGTTGCCCGGTCACGGCCCTGCCTTTAGCGATTTTGAACGCATCGACTATGTGCAGGCCTACTATCGCGACCTGTACGCAGAGATCGTGCGTTTGCGAAACAGCGGCTTGAGTGCGGAAGAAGCAGCGGTCCGTGCCGATCTGAGACAGCATGCCGATACCCTGGGTGTACGGGATCTGGGCGCCAACGCCCAGGCAGTGCAACGTATCTACGCGCTACTCGATGGCAGTGCTGACTAAAAACACGTTCGGCTAATCAGAGTATATGGTCACAGCCAGGTCGCTTTGACTACTGCTCGCTTGCCTGTTTCTCCAGGTTCCGCGCTATCCGCAGGATATTCTCCAGGCCATGATTGCCTTCATGGCAGGCAAATTCATAAACTGCCTGATCGGTGCTTGTCATGGGGAACGACACACTCCAGGGTCGCTCCCAGGTAGTCTCATCATCGACGGTAAATTCGTAGCGCAACATATCGTCACCGGTGCGGGTAAAGCGCTCCACCAGGTGCAGGTTTTCGCTGGCTCTGCGAAAGTTTGTCTTGGCCGAGAAATTGGTGGATTCGACTACAAGCGTGTCGCCTTCCCAGTGACCACGCGGATCACCGTGCCACTGGGTGATGCTTTCAGGAATGTGGGGTCGGCCATCCAGCGGAACGATGCGAATATCGTGGACCATCTCATTGAGGATTAGCACCGATGACGGTGTCTGCACGATCTGAATATTGTTATTGTAGGCCTGCGGCAACATGCCCTGGGGCATGCCCCAGGTGAGACAGCGTTCGCCCAGGCTGCGATCTATCCAGCTATCGGCCGATCCTCGACCTTCCCTGGCGCGGGCCCGAGCTACCACGCGCTCATCAGAGGCCGGGGTATAGTCCGGAATCCGGCCATTGGGCGGATCGACGACGAGTGAAGTCTGGCCGCCAGCTAAAACGGTTGTTCCGTAATCCAGATCACTGGGATCATGTACCGAGATGCCACTACGACCAGTATCCAGTGGTCTGCCATCGGTGCGCGCAGCACTGGCTCGCTCCCATTCTCGAATTTCATCCGGGGTAGCAAACGCTTTCTCAGCGAACCGTTCCGGGCGCTCCAGCGGGGTGATGGTGCGCCGATCCCACACGCCTTGCAGGTCAGGATGCCCCCAGGCCGTACGTTTTGCCTGATAAGCTTTCGCATTGGGGTCGAGTGTCTGCCCACTGCTTGCGGTCGATGCCAATGTTAACACCAGGGCCAGGGCCGAAAACAAAAGAAGCTTGGTAACTACGGGTATTCGTTGTTTAAACATATTTGTCTCCCGTTTTCTGCAGTTTTACATATTGCAAGCAAATCGCCTAGCAATAACCCAATGTATTCAGACGCTGTGGGTGGAAAGCACGGTCCCATTCAATGTGATGCCGATACCTGTCCGCTCTCCCACGCGTATGTTGCCGTCTTCAAACACTTCGGCAGGTTCAATCAGGTCTGCCCTCCAATTTGCTTCCCCCCACTGATATTCGAGTATCTCAAAATTGGGTAGTGCCGCGCACAGGTTGACCGAAGCAGCGGTGGCGATGGGTCCGCTGGGGTTATGCGGTGATACGTTAATGCCGGCGGCCTCGGCCAATGTCCCTATCTTCTGCGCCTCCAGCAGGCCACCACAGTGTTTGACATCGGGCATGATGATATCCACGGCCTGGTTCGCACAAAGCGGAGCGAAGCCTTCGATGCCAAATAGAAATTCGCCTCCAGCCAGGGTCTGTTCAATGGCATCATGGATGGTTTTGGTATCTTCGGTCAGCGTCGGTGCGACGGGTTCTTCGTACCAGGATAGACTAGCCGCTTCTAATTCCCGGGCTACGTCGATGGACATTGCCACATCGAAAAAACTGTGGGCATCGATTTTAATCTTGATGTCATTGCCGACCGCTTCGCGCATGGCATAGACGCTGGCGATACCCAGATCTCTGGCCCGAGCAATTTCATCACTGGGAGCCGTAAGCGGTGGGAAGCCATCGAAGGGAGCGGCCTTGATGGCGCGAAAACCATCGGCTACCGCTTGCTGTGCCTTCTCTGCGAATCCCTGCGGAACGCGATCTGCGGTAGCACGATTTATATTGGCATAGACTGGCAAGGAGTCATGCAGCTTGCCACCGAATAACTGATAGAGGGGCACATCGAGTGTCTTGCCGACGATGTCCCACAACGCCTGCTCTATGGCGCTGAAGGCAGTGGCTATTACACGATTCCCGACCGCTGCCCGGCTGCGACCGCGCTGTCTATACTGCTGGATATCGAACGCAGACTCCCCATCAACCAGAGCAAAGAACTCATTCAGCTCATTCAACTCTGTCCGTCTGCCAAGTGAGGCTTCGCCCAGACCCGTGGTGCCGCTGTTGGTATTGAGACGCACGATGATCCAGTTGGTACGCCCAGTTACGCCAACGGTAAAGACTTCCATACCGGTGATCCGGATATCCCTGTCCGCTGTAGATGTTTGTGCAAACAAGGTCTGTAGCGGACTGGCTGACAGAGTGCCCAGGGCAATACTGCCGCAGGAAAGGAATTTCCGTCTGCTGTTTAAAGTGTTNTCATCATCAATCATAGTGTTAAATAGCCGTTTCCAGTTCAGTGTTATTAAATCGGCAACGCGGGAATCATTCCGATTGAATGCGGATCGAGATGTTATTGAATTTTGATTATCTTCACATGACAGCTACAATTCCTCAACAATAAAACCATGCAGGCATAAAAAAGAAGCAGCCCCTTTGAATGACGAACTGAGCAGTGAACAAACCAGCAAACATGTTGACTGGTTTATATTTTGTACCGGATCAGCCGTATTACTGGCCGTCGTGGTGACACTACTTTCGGCACCTGAGTGGAGCGCCAGCGCTATCGATCAGCTATACGAGGTGGTGACAACCCGCGTGGGCGTAATTTATGTGCTTGCTGCCATCATGACGCTCGGCTTTTTACTGTGGCTGGCCTTGAGTACACATGGCATGGTAGTACTCGGCGATAAGGCTATTCCTGTGCATTCCACTTACCACTGGGCCTCAATGTTGTTCTGTGCGGGCATCGGCGCATCGCTGATTTATTGGGGGGCTACTGAGTGGACTTTCTATTATGTGGCGCCGCCATTCGGAGTGGAACCCAGGTCCGATGCAGCCATTACCTGGGCAGCCAGCTATGGCATGTTTCACTGGGGCCCGATTGGCTGGGCTTTTTATTGTTTGCCTGCCGTCGCCCTGGGCTGCTCTTATCATGTGAAAAAAATCCCCTCGCTGCGCTTAAGTTCGGCCTGTCACTCAGTGCTTAAATCACAAACTGATAAGTGGCCAGGTCGAGTGATCGATCTGTTGTTCATCGTAGGTTTACTGGGAACGGCGGCGACCGGCCTTGGATTTGGTACATCGGTAGTGGCTTCGGCGATAAACCGTCTCACCGGATTGGAGGATGGCATTGCTCTACAGGTCGTGATTATTCTAATCGCCACCGCGATGATCGCTTACAGCGTATACCGGGGATTGGATAGAGGGATCAAGGTATTGAGTGCCATCAATTCTGTGCTGGCTTTGTGCTTGATTGGATTTGTTCTTGTGGTTGGTCCTACTGCATTTATCTTGGAGATGGGGGTGACATCACTCGGTAGAGTAGTACAGGGGTTCGTCCAAATGGCGACCTGGACCGATCCACTGCAAAGGGCTGATTTCATCGAGTCGTGGACTGTATTTTATTGGGCCTGGTGGTTGGCGATGGGTCCTTTTGTCGGTATGTTTATCTGCAAGATATCTGAAGGACGGACTATCAGGCAGGTAATTTTCGGCACATTGGGTTATGGCAGCCTGGGTTGTGCACTATTTTTTATCGTGCTTGGCAATTATGCCCTGTATCTCGAACTCAACAGCCTGTATCCGGTAGTTCAGGAGGCGGTTGAACTAAGTCCTTCCACTGCCATTGCCGGCATTGTTGCACTGCTGCCCATGGGATCAGTTTTGTTGGTTTTTGTAGCCGTGATCGGATTAATTTTCATGGCAACGACTTACGATTCGGCGTCCTACACACTGGCAGCAGGGGCGACCCGTTCGATGACCGAGCACGAACATCCCGCGCGCTGGCATCGGGTATTCTGGGCTGTAGCCCTTGGCCTCCTACCCATTAGCCTGTTATTCATCGGTGGCTTACGAGAATTGCAGACCGCATCCCTGGTCGCATCGATTCCATTAGTGTTTGTCTATCTCGTCCTTGCTGTTGCAACAGTGAGAATGTTGAATGAGTCTAATCCTGGCAGCGGAAACTGAGNGGATTTCAAACAATAGTCGCCAGGGCATCCAGCACCGCATTCGGTTGTTCGGCGAGCATGGCGTGACCACAGGGATCCAGGCGGGTAGTTCTGCTGCAAGGAATTGATTCTGCCACCTGCAGGGCACTAATCGGTGCCGTCATCTTGTCCTGATTGCCAACGATAACCAGAGTCTCAACCGCAATTTTTTTCGCCAGCTCGGCGCCATTGGTAAATTCATTGCAGGCATTTAGATCACTATGGAATACATCTCTTGCGGCTCTTTCCAGCAGACGCTGGCCGCCCATGGTCATGCACATGCCTGGATTTTCGTTACCACCCATCTGGGCGAAGTTGCTGTGGCTCCAGGTGTTTGCCATATCGATTGCGTCATGGTGATTGTCTCTGGCCGCATCCAGTAAGGGATCTGCCACTGGCATCGGGGTTGAAGTTCCCAGCAGGGCAAGAACCCGGGATTTGGTGCTGTAGCGCGCAGTAAAATTAAGCGCCACAAGTGAGCCCATGCTATGACCGACGATTGCTGCCGTGGCAACTTCAAGCGCATCCATCGCATCACTAACCCAATCTGCCATCGCATCGATGCTGGTCAGCGGATTCCCTGTGGAACGGCCATGGGCCGGATAATCCAGTGCGTAAACGTTGTATCCATGACGGGCGAAATAGCGTGCCGGTAAGACCCAGACACTATGATCCATGCCGGCCCCGTGGAGGAATACTACCGAGGGCTGTTCGCTTTGCAGTTTGCCGGTACCAATACTACAGAAGCTCTTGTGGCCATTGACCTGGAAATACATTCAGCTAACCTCGTTGTGATCCACGCAATCCTTTGCGCAGATCTGCAGTCAAATCAGCCGGATCTTCCAATCCAACAGAGAGCCGGATCAGGCCTTCGGAAATGCCAGCGGCCTCCAGGGATTTTGCGTCCATCCGGTGATGCGTGGTACTGGCAGGATGAATGACCAGGGATTTGGCATCACCCACATTCGCCAGATGAGAGAAGACCTCGAGGTTCTCAATGAATTTGATGCCGGCGTTTCTCCCGCCTCTAATGCCAAAGCTGAAGACAGCACCGCAACCCTTAGGAAGAATCTCGCCGGCCAGTGCATGATCCGGATGATCGGGTAACAGCGGATGGTTCAGCCATTCAACCTGTTCCTGCTCGGTTAGGAATTGGATCACTGCCTGGGTATTGTCCACATGGCGTTGCATACGCAGAGGCAGGGTTTCCATGCCCTGGAGAATTTGAAATGCGGTACTTGGACTCATGCAGGCACCAAAGTCTCTCAGGCCTTCTTTGCGCGCTCGGGTGATAAACGCAGCGGGTCCGAACTCTTCGGCAAAATTAAGATTGTGAAAGCCATCATAAGGCTCGGTCAGAGTTGGAAATTTGCCTGAGGCTTCCCAATCGAACGTGCCACCGTCCACCAGTAAGCCACCAATAACAACGCCATGGCCGGAGAGGAACTTGGTAGCCGAATGCACTACCAGGTCGGCACCGAAATCGATTGGTCGACACAGGTAGGGCGTGGCAAAGGTCGCATCCACCAGCAATGGCAGACCAGCGGCATGGGCCAGCTCGGCTATCACCGGGATATTGAGTACTTCAAGCCCGGGATTTCCCAGCACTTCGCCGAATATTAGCCGTGTGTTAGGTTTGATCGCGGCTTTAAATTCAACAGGGTCCCGTGGATCGACAAAGGTAGTATCGATGCCGAATCTGCGCAGCGTATAGTCCAGCAGATTGTGGGTACCGCCATAGATACTGCGCGAAGCAACGATATGCTCACCACTGCTGACAATAGTTGCGATGGCCAGATGCATTGCCGCTTGTCCGCTGGCGGTAGCAATTGCACCCACGCCGTTGTCCAAAGCCGCAATCCGCTCTTCTAACACCGCATTGGTTGGATTTGATAAACGGGAATAGACATGACCGGCACGTTCGATATTGAACAGCCCAACTGCATAGTCGGTGTCCCTGAATACAAAGGATGCCGATTGATAGATTGGTGTTGCCCGTGCACCGGTTGTCGGGTCGGGCTGCTGGCCTGCGTGTAAACTCAAGGTATCGAATTTGAGAGTAGGGGGCTTTGCCATTGTGCTCTCCATAGAATTTTCGTGCTCGCCATGGTAAGCCAAGCAGGATCAATTACAAAACCGAATTGGCATGTAGATGCATTTATTCAGAGGTGCCCTAGCTAAAATACTTTTCTGAGGTTACGCAAGCTGTCAGTATTCGGCTATCTTTAATTACCGTCCGAAGCTGTTGAAATAATGAATCCCGCTATGATCACAATTCTCGATGCCGGCATGGGTAAAACACTTGCCATGCGTGGAGTGGAAATACCACCCACTATCTGGTCGGCAAATGCGCTGCGGGTGGCGCCGGAAGCTGTGGTAGCGGTGCACAGGGAAAATATCGATGCTGGCGCCAACATAATAACCACGAATAGCTACGGCATTATTCGCAGCGATCTGGCTAAGGAAAATATCGAGGATCAATTTGCCGCGTTAAATGAACTGGCTGGCGAGCTGGCACAGCAGGCCGTAATAGAATCTGCCTCGGATACACAGATTGCCGGGAGCCTGCCCCCTCTCAATGGCAGTTATCGACCGGATCGGGTCCTGCGGCGGGAAGTGCTGGAGCCGAAATACCAAGAACAGGCGAAATTGCTCGCGCCCTATGTCGATCTTTTTATCTGCGAAACTATGTCTACAATCACAGAGGCGGTTGCCGCTGCTACGGTCGCCGCGGAGACTGGTAAACCGGTGCTGGTGGCACTTACTTTACATGATGAAGCGATCGCTTGCCTGCGCAGTGGTGAAACCGTGGAGGATGCTTTGGATAAGCTTGCACCGCTGGAACCAATCGGTGTCGTTGCTAACTGTTGCCTGC
Source organism: Gammaproteobacteria bacterium (assembly GCA_002726595.1). Taxonomy (GTDB): domain Bacteria; phylum Pseudomonadota; class Gammaproteobacteria; order Pseudomonadales; family Pseudohongiellaceae; genus UBA9145. The sequence continues at coordinate 15,550 of PBTO01000066.1, forward strand.
CGGAAAGAATCAGCGACGCAATGCCGCTACTGGCTGCATCGGGACTGCAATATTGTGGTGGCTATGCCAATGCTTTCACTCGTGTGCCCAAAGACTGGTTGTTAGACGGTGAGAAGGAAAACGATGGCAGTCTGCAAATGCGCGATGATCTTGCACCGCCGGTCTATAGTTACTTTGTCTCCGCCTGGATAGAGCGAGGTGCCAATGTCGTTGGTGGCTGCTGTGGCACTACCGCGGCTCATACTGAAGCAATCTCGGAACTGGTCAAAACGTACAATTAATTTCGTTAATTTGTGCGTACAGATCTATCCCCTTTGGTTCGCCGGATTTTGGTTTCATTTTTATCTGCTCCGTTGGTGTGCGGTGATTTTTTTGCCGAGCGTTCCATCGTAAGGAAAGCTTTGGTTTTGTTCACATTGCTTCGGACTATAAGGTCTCTATATTATTATTAAAATTCTGTGTTCGCAGAAATGGACTTGTATTATTTATCGACCGGCCCGGCTTTCTTGTGAGCTATTTACGCAATCCATAAAGGATAAATTCCGGGGCCAGCTCTTCCTTGTATGCAGCTTATTTCATTGCATCTGGCAGTGGTTTAAATGGCAGGTTTATTGTTCCGCTTGATTCCCAAAGAGGAATTTACTTTAATGCGGGTACTGAATTTAAAAGCAGATCAGACTTTTTGCCGAGGCTGGTTATGAATCCCAGTTTTAGAAAGTGTGTTTACCCCGCGCTTAAGTGTTCAATCCCGGTGATTGGTGTGCTAGCCATAGCAATATTGTTTCTTGTTCCTGTGACTCCTGTTAACGCGCAAGAAGCCCCCCAATACCAAGCTGACCCCTATTGGCCGCAGCTGCCCTTTGGTGACAATTGGATCACTGGTGGCTTGGGGGGGATGTGTGTCGACAGCCGAGATCATGTTTACATCCTCAATCGTCAGAATGTGGTACCTGATGATCTGGATGGCGCGTTAATGGCACCGCCGGTAATTGAGCTGGATCCAGAAGGCAATGTGGTGCGTGGCTGGGGCGACACGGAACTACTGGGAGGCCGACTGCACGACTGTCACGTCGACGGCGAGCAAAATGTGTGGATTGTCGCCGCCGGGAGCGGGGTGCTACAGAAGTATTCCAGCGATGGCAGCGAGCTGCTGCTGCAGATTGGCGAAACAGGCTTGTATGATTCCTCCGATGGCACGCGCCGGGGTCAGCCGCTCAATTCCGAAAGTGCCCAGTTCTTTCTGCCGGCAGCTCTGGATGTAGATACCGAAAATGGCGATATTTATGTGGCCGATGGGGAACTACCGGGTGGTAACCAGCGTATCGCCGTGCTGGATGCCAGTGGACAATTTTTGCGCCAGTGGCCACTACATCGTGCTGAGGGGGAGGGCAAGATTACTCCGCTACCCCACTGTATCCGCCTGTCTCGAGACGGGCGTGTTTATGTCTGTGATCGGGAGGCCGATCGGATTCAGGTTTTTGACCAAATGGGCACGTTCATTCGCAATATCGATCTCACGTTCGAGCCTTACACCTCACCCCAGGGTCGCAACAGTGGAACCCGGGGTTCGGCCGTGGTGCTGGCGTTTTCACCCGATCCGGAACAGCAATTTATCTTTGTGGTAAATCAAAATAGCGTGCGGATCGACGTGGTTGATCGAGAGACCGGTATGGTCGTGTCCAGTTTTGGTGATGGTCCGGGGCGCTATCGAGGGCAATTCACTTTGCCACACGGGATCGGAGTTGATTCGGAAGGCAATGTCTATGTGGCCGAGCAGGAAGGTCGGCGCATCCAGAAATTCAGGAACCTGAACTCAAACTAGCCCGAATATTTCAAAAAGTCACATCGCAGATGCAAAGACACCCCGATGTCGGGGCGTCTTCTAACTACTTTAGAAACTGCATCTTCACATAATTTCCACTTAATGCTGCTCAGGATAGCCGTTTATTCGCTACCCTGATTAACCTCTTTCCACTGCATGGCACCGAAGAACATCTCATCCCAGCTCTGCAGGCCCCAGCTCACATCAATAGTCGGGTCGGGATTACTAGGATTCTGAGCAGAATTGTCGAAGCCACCCACGGCTGTCAGAACGGTCCCTGCCGGCATGAATTTTGGCTCTTCATAGGTATAAGCCCACTGCCAAGCATAATCATACTTGGCGATGTTGATCAGTTCCTCGTAAGTGCCGTCCGGATAGTCGGCGTAGAAGCGCATGTACTTGCCGCGGAAGTGCATGTGTGAGAGGAAACTGTACAGCTCCACATCCCCGGTCAGGGTTATGCTGGATGTTTGAGTAAACTCCTTAGCGAAGGCAGGAATGTCGATCCAGGTAGGAGTGAATATGCATGCACACTGACCAGACATTCTTTCCTCAGGCACCTCACCTTCAGGATAAAACCAGACTCCGATCTCACCGGCGTCAACAGTTTCCTGACCATTGGCGGTGTAGTGCAGCTGCACGGCAAGTTCGGAACCGTCGCGCAACAGCCCCCCGGTATTGGGAGGATTCATACGGGGCTCGGCGCCAGGCACAAAAGGCGTAAGACCTGGATTACCTGTATCGCCAGCACCAGGGTTTCCGTAGCCGCGGCCTTGGCCAGCATTTTCCGGTGGGATGATGCGGTGAAGGGTATGGTGTAATACCCCGGGGTCACCGGCGATATACTGGGAGGCACGTACCCAGCGATCCTTTCCAATGTCGATGGGATCGGTAGTGTCATATAAATAGGGGATCGTACCGGTAGCGGGTATTGATTTTGGTGGAATCTTGATGATGTAGTCAGGGTCACCGAAGGCCCATTTGCTTGCCGGCCAGGTCTTATCTGCCAGTGGGTCTGAGTTGCCGTCTCTTGGCGAACCTGCGGCTATCCAGTGCAGTATTTTCTGGACATTGCTGTCCCCAATCAAACCGTCATTGACGAAGTCGCCAATGTGCGGGTCGAGCTGACCGGGGGGCATACTGTTGGTCATCAATACCTCACGAATCATAGGTGACCACGCCTCTATCATGGCGTGACTGTTCATCGCAAAGGGTCCAACGCCGCCCTCACGGTGACAGCTGGCGCAATTCTCCAGAATGACGGGGGCAATCTCTGTTTCGTAGGAAGGCGTGACTCGATCGTGGGCGAGTCTGGCCGGAAAGGCTACAGCTTCTCCTGTGGTCGCTACCACTGGATTGGCAATTGGCTGTCCTGCTAACTTCGCTGCCAGAGCTTGTTCAAGCTCCGTGCCCACCGGTCCGCGAAACTCTACGGTGAAGGTTTTGGGATCAAAGAGAAAGACTTCTCCGGTTTTGTCCACTCCCAGTGCTTCCGAGATCAGTTGCGTATCATCCATCAGCACTTTGATGCTACTGCCAAGCCGGGCAATTTCTGCAGCC
>PBTO01000067.1 GCA_002726595.1 Gammaproteobacteria bacterium
CTTGATGGAGCGCAGGCTACGACGGCGCGAAAGCGCCTTGCATCTAAACGCTGAGAGACCCGCTGCACCCGAAACTTAACCCTGGTCGAGGTACTAACGACTCCGCAAACGCCTCCGGCTACAAAATTCCGCACAAATGTAAAGGCCAGTAGCTCACGCTACTGGCCTTTACAGAAACAGGGCAACTTGTGCTGAAAGAACTACCGTTTCCCCTCGCTAATGATCGCCGCCACCGGGCGCATAGGTCCCCGGCAAGGCCATGGTGGTTAATGTGGGACCGGTTTGCAACATGACGTATTGATGACCATCAAGCACATAAGTCATCATGCCATAGCGGCTTATGCCCGGTGCCTCGACGCGGGCAAGCTCTTCTCCTGTCAGCTTGTCGACGGCGAATAAATGGGGAGTCCCGTCACCGGTACGACCGGAATAAATCAGCATATTCTCGGTAACTACCATGGTCGCTTTGGCGCCGGAGCCGGTATTGCCGATATCCACACCGGCCAATAAGGGATTATTGGCAATCGCATCGGGTGTCTCACCGACCGGAATAGTCCACAGATTATCGCCAGTGTTCATATCGATCGCGACGATACGACTATAGGGTGGCTTGGTGATCGGAATACCGTCGATACGGCCAGGTGAGGTACTGCGCACCACCGCATAATCGGCAAAAGTGGACCCCGTTGGTTGTGCCCAGCGGGTATCGGCTTCGGCACCCGGTCCCAGAATGCGGGCGGTACAACCGGTGCTGGAAGTGACAAAAAGTATACCGTTGTCCGGATCGGCCGCAGCAGGCCCACCGATATTGGTACCACCGCCACCACCTGGACACCACAGAGCGGCACGCTTGCCAAGGTCATTGTCGTAGTGCAACGGTGCAGTAAACATGGGCCCTATTTCGAAATCAGCTACCGCCTCGATCGCTCTCTGCCGCAGCTCGGGCGTGAAATCAACCAGGTCATCAACGCTGAGACCTTGCAGGTCAAATGGAGCCGGTTTAGTTGGAACCGGCTGGGTTGTGGCGAGTTTCTCTCCCGGCACGCGTGATGCAGGTACGGGCCGCTCCACGATCGGCCATAGCGGCTCGCCCGTTGCGCGGTTAAACGCATAGACGAAGGCTTGTTTGGTGGCCTGTGCAACAATGGGTACGTCACGTCCATCAATGTTGACATCCAGAAGAACTGGCGCGGTCGGCGTATCGTAATTCCAGATGTCATGATGAATCATTTGAAAGTGCCAGGCCCGCTCTCCGGTTTCAGCATGGAGGGCAAGCAGGCTGGCGGCAAACAGATTATCACCGGGGCGGAACCCACCGAAAAAATCTACGGTCGCACTGTTGGTTGGGATAAAGACCAGTCCGAGTTCCTGGTCAGCTGACAACGGCGCCCAGGAAGATACGTCGCCAGTCCACTGCCAGGCATCGTTCTCCCAGGTCTCGTGACCGTACTCACCCGGTCGGGGAATCACGTTGAATTTCCATTTGAATTCGCCGGTTGCCGCGTCATAGGCGAGAATATCACCGGGGATATTTTCGATTCGGGACTGGTTATAGCCCTGTTCTGCTGAATTTCCCACGATGATGGTGCCATTCACAATAATCGGTGGCGAAGAGGCGGTGATGTAGCCGGTTTCCAATGGTATGCCGTTGTACGGATCGTAGGGATGACCCAGATCGGCCAGTAAATCCACCACACCGGTGTCTGGAAAACCATCGATCGGTACCGGAGATCCAAACCCCTCCAGCGGGTGACCGGTTTCCAGATCCAGTGCCGTGAGGAAAAATGCCGGAGAAGTGATATACACCACTTTGCGGCCATTCACCTCGCCTATAGTCACGCCCTTACCGTAGTCCTTACGCATGGAGTATTCCCAGCGGAAGGTCTTTGGCTCAACATAAGACCAGAGTGTTTCGCCTGACCTGGCATCGAGGGCAACCACATAACGGCGCGGGCCGGCAACTGTAATGATCTTGCCATCCACAAAGCTGGGCGTGGATCGACCGCTTGCTGAATTGAAACTGGCACCATCCCACACCCAGGCTTCTTCAAGTTCGGCGAAATTCTGCGGCGTAATCTCATCGGCTGGAAGGTAGCGGGTGTGCGCATAGTCACTGCCAAGCGTAACCCACTCCAGCGTATCCTGCGACAATGCAACTGAACTGACACAAACCAATAACAAACAGCTTAAGCCTGCCAATATCCTCCCGGGTAAGGTAATTCTTCTTTGGTATTTCATTACATTGATGCCTCACTGTGTTGTGATTTTTATGGAATCGATTTCAAGCCCTGGCTTGAAGGAATGCAGCAAACAATAACTACAATTGAACATTGGACCAGCTCCCTAATCTAATAGAAGCAAACTGGGCCTGCAAGGTAAAAAGTCATTAAAACCGCCAATGTGCTACCCCCCCCTTGGATCACTTATGACCCGGTACACGCTTTCTTCCCTGCTTGCATAATGCAATAACTGTGAATTAACATCTGTGCCCATGACAAAACAAATTGCCACACTGCTGTTAAGCGGTTTGATTGTAGTTTGCACCGCTGCCTCAGCCCAGCTACAGAATCAGCAACCCTCTCCCCTGGGCACCTGGGAAGGTCCGCTGGTACTGGGTAGAGACAATATGAATATTGCCTTCACCATCTCCCTGGATGAAGGCAACTATAAGGCTGCGTTTTTTAGCGCAGGTTTGGGGATCTATGGTCTGCCGGCCGAAGAGATAAAATTTTCCGGCCTCAATTTCACTATCAAGCTACAGCGGTTGAATGCGGACTTCTCAGGCACGTTCAGACTCGATGAATCTGGCGATAAATACATTCGAGTTGATGGTGACTGGTTTCAGGATAGTGAACTGGTGCCTGTCGTGATGCTACCAGTTGAAAGCCCCTCTTTCTAATAAACTTCTTAAGGCACTATTTACTAAATATATCTGCTCAGTTCTCTATTTGCGCGCCGTAGCCGCTCCGCCAACAAACGCACTATGTAGGTATGCAAGGCTGCGGCAGAAGCGGGGAAATGTTTCGCCATCGCGTCCATCTTTTCTTTTTCTAACCGGAACAAAACCGCGTCTTCTTCGATGCGAACGCTGGCTGATCGAATCCCGCCAGTATAAATCGCCATCTCGCCCAATATGGCTCCGGCTTTATACTTCTTGAGAATTCGCTCATGCTGCTTGGGAATTTTCATGACCACAACTACTGTGCCAGAACCAACGAAATACAGACTCTCTCCTTTGTCGCCTTCTTGAAACAAGTACTCACCGGTCTTGCGATTCTCGATCACGAAATAATCGGCAAGCTTCTCTACATCTGCCTCGGTGTAGGCGATACGTCTAACAATCTCGGGCAACTCCATGGGCTGGTCTTCGGCATAGATGTTCAGGTTGGTCAAGATCCGACGTTCACAAAAATCCATTGCGTTATCCAACTGATCCTTGTAAATCCTTTCCCAGCGCTGTTCACCAAAGGTGAAAAAACCGTTTCTCACCAGTTGCTCGACAAACTTTTCATCGGCATCACTAATTACTATATGGAAGCCTAATCTATCACTGAGTTGGCCCAGTTTTGCAAAGGTGATAATAGCGGAAGTATCGAGTTGACTCACGTGATGAAAATCGAGAATAAGAAATTCAAAATTTGATGCCCAACGTTCCATAATCCTGGCACGAATTGCTGATATTAATTTGTCGGCTGTGCCGAAGAAGATAAAACCTTGCAAATTCAGGATAAGAATCCGATAGCCTTCCTGATTAAGACGTTCACGGGTTTCCAGATCCCGGTCTACGTTGCTGGCGTGATCACTGCCGTTAACCTCACTCTTAATGACACTAAGTTTGGAGTAGTTAATTACAAACAGGATTATGGCAATGAAGAATCCGAAGGTAACGCCCTGTAAGATGTCGGAGAAGACAATGACGATAAGTATAAGAACGACGACGACATAATCCGATAATGGCAATTCCTTGCGCGCCTTCCATATCCATTCGATAAGAAATTCCAAACCAACATAAATCAACAACCCGCCCAGGATGAAAGTTGGTACCAGGCCCATGAAGTCAGTGCCGGCAAATATGGCCAAACCCACCAGGGCTGCATAGACAAAACCGGTTAACCTGTCTTCACCTCCCAATCGGGTTACCAACGCGGTATCTGAAGCATCATGCACACCAGGAAACCCACCGGCGATAGCGTTAATTATATTGGTAAATCCCATAGCCTGGAGTTCGTGATCCGGATCAAGGTCTGTTTTTGCGATGAGCTCAATGCCNGAAACGTCCAGCAACAACATCATGGAGCTCAATAGGGCGACCACCAGTATGCCACCTGTCTGCTGAGAGATGGCTACCCAATTCACTTCTGAGAAATAGTCGAATGAGTAAACAGGAACCAGGGTGCCACTGGAATCGATGACCGGTAGCAGGCCAGTACCAGCCGCTTCTTGCGTAGAGACACCTCCCAGCATCAATCCGCCATAAAATATCACCATCGCCAGTAAAAGAATCCCGGGAACGGAGAGTCGATTGTCTTTGAAAAGCTTGCCAATGATCAGACATACAGCAAGTAGCACGGCGGGCGTTGCCAGTTGAATGAACTCGGCTTCCCCTAATGAACTTAGTTCCGGCGCCTCGCCAGCAGCGACTGTTAATCCGCCTTGAACAAAAATAAATCCAATCCCGGCAAAGAATCCGCCAGTGACTGGGTAGGGTATATAGCGCACCAGCGTACCCAGTTTCATCTGCCCCAGTAATAGCAGAAACAGCCCGGATATCAGCGTGGTAACCATTATCGCCACGATGATGGTCGCTTCGGCACCGATAGAGTATTGCGAATCGAAGCTGAGATAGATGCCGCTCACCATCACTGCAAAAACAGGTACTAGACCATTGCGTGGAGAGCAAATCACTGCACGATGGCCGCTAAGCAATGTTCCACCAATGCCTGTAATCAGGGTTCCCACCAGTAAAATAGCGACACCTGACGCCATGAATCTGGGATCGGTCTGAGCGAACAACAGCGCAGCAACAGAGATTGCTACTGAGATGTTAACCAGCGCGATAAGAAAACCTGAAATGATATTGGCGAATTTAGTTGACTGCATTTCTTCTAGTTATTAATCCGAATCGGCATAGTAACAGCACCATTACCGGCGGAATCCCAGGCGGCAAACCGCACCCAATACTTTTCAGTAGCATCGAAGGGCAGAGTGAAAACCGTTTCGTCAAACGGCGGCAAATCCCGAGCCGAAATTGTCTCATAAAATGTGTTTTCTCCATCACCATAAACCACTTCAACAAAATCCAGCGGGAATGTCCAGCTTACCTCGGCTACCACACTTGAATTTGCCCCGTCGATATCGTACTCGACCGATGGAATTAACACCTCACCAGAAGTAACGAAATAGTCTCCGTCACGCAATGTCTGAATGATGTCAGAATAGTCATTCCCTTGCGGGAGCTCATCCATTTTTAAATAAGATACCGGGCCATTTGCATAAATATCATCACCGGGGGATTTGAAATAGGTTTCTGTGATGGCCAGCAAATATTTCGGTTGCAGTAGTGTTTTCGCTATCCAGTTATTCATGTCATCGAGCAGTGGCAGAACCCTGAAATCAGACAGTCTTTGCTCGGAAAGGTCTGATCCCATACCCCAACGCCAGCCTACACCTCGATAACGATTGTTTAGAAACTGCGATGTTTCCGCCACCGCATCAGGATAACCTGTTGAACCCTTGGTTCGAGGATGAGGCATAAAGATCAACATATTCTCGGCCTCTACCATGGCCATCACATCTTCCACATTACCAATGTTATACATCTTGCCGTATTCAGGATGTGTTGTGACCAGCGGTGTCCCGGGTGGCCTGGCATCCACGTAGTAAACAGGATGGGAAAAAAGCAAGTCCCAGTGCCCGCCCAATAAATTACTATTCTCCATTTCCGGCAGCACCATGAATTCGTCATCGGAGTGACGTAACGCCCCCTCGAAGAGCCAGTGCTGTTCTTCCAATTGCGTCTCGTCTCTGGGACGGTCTACCGGGCCGGCGATATCTATTCCCGCTGACTGTATGACTTCAAAATCAGATAATCGTGAATCCATACTACCGGTCGCCATTAACTCGCGGCCCAGGTTGGTGTGATAGTGACTACCCATTACCTTATATCCTGGTAGCGCTTTATACACGTCTGCGTTGGTGAAATTCAGCGCCGCCGTAAATCCGCGATTCTTATCTCCCAGAGTCGGATAAAAGTAGCCAGCCATTTTCTGTAACGATCCCGGTGGTGCGCTGTACAAAGACCAGTTCGCAAGATAACGATCGACCACTTCCTGTTCACCCTGTCTGATGCCGAAACTGAAACTTGCATCGTTATCTTTTCTATACCAGTTATAACCCACATTGATCTCTATCTCTCTGGCCCAGAAAAAAGTGTGAGGAGGAGGAAAAGCGGCAATACTGACACCATCCAGTTCTGCTACCACCAGTCGATTGGCAGCACGCAAGGGGACATATTGCTCATTAACTGGTCCGATCATGGAATAGGATTGCAATTGCCCGGCAATATCGCGCCAATACACTGTGCTCTTATCATCTAAGGTCAGACCAGAAATTCCCACATCATACTTATACGCTACCGATGGCAGCGAGGTGCTGGCTGTAACCTCGGTGCGTATTAAGTTCGTGCCCTGATAAAGGGTAATGAGCAGTTGCCCCCGAAATGAACCGAGGGAAACTCCGGAAAAAGCGATTTCTACCCGCGCTCCGGTACTGCGCACTTCACAAGCATCGACCGCATATTGGATATCGGCGCGTCGAATTTCGTCGGCGGAGCGCGGCAAACCGGGCTGGTCGGCAACTCCTTCGGCAGGCGGCGGATTTCCCCGCCTGATCTCCGTGCTTAAATCCAGCGGCGCATCCCAAAATACATTCCACTTGTGTGTGTCTACTACTTCAGGCGTCAGTTCGACCCCCAGGTCACGCAGTGGAGCTAATTGCTGGTTGGAAATGCGACGCAGGCCTTCGACAATCTTGTAGTCAAATTTTGCATTTTCCAGAACTTTGACCCAGCCGGAAGTTCCACTGCGTATGGCTAATTCCCTGACTATGGGTGCTTGCTCGATCACTGCCAGGCTGAGCCGCAGCCGCTCATTACCAGTTCCCGCCCAGCTTAGTGTCACGGCATCGGGCTCCTGGCTCAAGTCAAAACCGCCTGTTGAATTAAACTCCTCTATACTGCAGGCCAGGTTGGCAGATTGCGCGAACACGGATTGAACTGATAGACAGGATACAAGCAGAATTACTGCCATTTTTCCCACGATGTGCGGGGTGTAGAGGTGTTTTCTCATAAAAGAATCCTGGATAAAAATCGGTTGAGAGCCTTTAAGCTGGCTGCAATTTTTGCCGATTAATGTGTATGCCGATGACTGCAGTTTGGCGTTATTCTTATTATAATGCACGGTGAGTATAAAACCGGCGGGGCGGCAAAGCCAATGGTGTGTGTATGGCATTTATCATGGGAGCTGCTTTATACTCGATTTGCCAGCCCGACCCAGACTACGGAATTCTGCTATGTTCAATTTCTTTCAATCAAATTCCGCCTACTCGAGGATTAAACTGAAATTCTCGAGCCGGCTCCTCGCTGGTGCACTTCTGCTGTCGCTCATCCAGGCAGTTCATGCAACAACAATTCTTGGCATGGACATTGACCAGATTGCTCAAGATGCAGAGTTCATTTTTCAGGGAGAAGTAGTAGCCCTGGAGAGCCGACAGGATAACGGCGATATAATCAGCACCTATGTCACATTCACCATCCACGAAGTAATCAAGGGTGACGATAGCCGCGATTCGATTGAGTTAAAATTTATGGGCGACTCAATCGATGGCCGGATGACTCAGGTCAGTGGCCTGACACTGCCAAAGCAGGGTGAGCAGGGAATTTATTTTGTCGAATCCACCAGCAGTGATCTGGTTAATCCGCTACTGGGTTGGTCCCAGGGACACTTTCTTGTCAATGCTGACGAAGAAGGCACGCTGAGAGTCAGTACCGTGGAAAATCAACCCATTACTCAGGTTCAATCCGTATCATCTATTCCTCTAAGTATCAAAAAACCCCAGGCAATCATCGAAGGCAATACCGAAGTCGCCGCAGGCATCATGACTCAAAGCAGCGCCCTCACGATCGATCGGGCACTTACAGTTGATGAATTTAAGGGCCGAATCAGAGAGTTGATAGCGAATTAGTGGGCATTCTTATTCAATTGAAATTCAAATTTCTGCCTCTGGTCTTGCTGCTAATTTCATCTCCTGTTTTTGCATTTGAACTTTCGAGTAATTCATGGTTTTCAACGTCGGGCCAGGCGACTATTAGGGTTGGCATCAGCGGAACCGCTCCCAGCGGTATAAGCTGGAACGACAGTTTCAAGCGCGCTATGGATTCGTGGAGCAATTTAACCGCATTCCAGTTTGTCAGTGAAGATGTCTTTCATGACCCCTGTATCATGCGAGGAGCCGATGAATTTGGCGATAGCGTAACCGGGGTGGATTTTGGAGCAGATATTTGTGGCAGAGAATTTGGCAGTAGTACGCTGGCTGTCACGCTCACCACAGGGGTGTGCTTTAATCCGCAGTGCACAAATGGTTTCGATATTACCGATGCGGACATAATTTTCAGCAGCAGTGAATCCTGGGACGTTTACGACGGAGATCGAAGAAGCGGAGCAATCGATTTTGGGCGCGTGGCACTACATGAACTGGGTCATGCAATTGGTCTTCGGCATGAGAATCAGGCAAATGCAGTGATGCAACCCCTGGTTTCTGATCTACATAGCCTGACGGATGATGATATCAACGGTGCCAATACCATCTACGGAGGAGAGATTACTGATGAAAGAGTATTTCTGGACACCATCCATAATATTTCGGTCAGGCTGCCTTCAAGCACAAGCATTACCCAAGCGGATTTCAGCGATGGCCTTTCCGGCAGCCTGACCGCACTCGACCCATCAATCGATAACAAATTTGTCGATTTGTACCAATATACGTTTGACAGCGACAGTTCTATAGACCTCACACTGTCATCCGAGCTGTTCGACGTATTTCTTTACCTCGTTCGAATCGATGCAACCCAACAACCGATTGCAGAATATTTTTTCGTCGATGACAACTCGGGCGTTGGGAGCGATGCAAGAATTACGGAGAGTCTGCAGGCTGGCACTTACTGGATAGGGGTGAGCAGCGTAGATACCGCGGCAGCAGGGAGTTACAGCTTTACTTTCACAGCTAATCGTATCCCGACCCAACGCAGTTTTGCCACATTCGACTCCCGGTTCGGCGTTGGCGTAGAAATCAATCCTAATCCCAGAATACAGGGCGAGTTGGCGTTAAGTGATTTCGCCCTCGATGGCAAATTTGTAGATTTGTATCAGATCGAGGTCGGCGCGACAGCAGATCTGCGATTCGATTTAACTTCTACTACGGTAAACACGGTACTGATATTGACCCGCATTCTGCCGGAACAGGAACTGGATTCAACATTGTTTCTGCAGGATGATGATGGGGGTAATCTGAACAATGCCCGTATCAACCAGACACTGACACCTGGAACCTATTGGATCGCCGCTACCAGCTTCGAAGGGAATGAAACCGGATCTTACGAGATCAACATGTCAGTCAATACCCAATAAGATCCGGTTCGATTGCTGTGTCAATCGACAGCCATAAGTGCCGTGCCGACTCGCTTCGGCACCTGACCCACGGGTATTCTGCTTACAAACTTCCTGGTGGCAACATCCACTGCAACAGTGGCGTTGTCTCCCGCCGTTCCGATGTAGGCTGTCTTGCCGTCCGGAGTGAAGGTTACCCACTCAGGATGTTGACCCACAACCACCTGAGCGACTTCTTCCAGATCAGGCAGTGAATGGATATACACAGCGCTGTACACTTTGCTGGTAGACCATAGTGTCGTGCCATCCGGGGACACGCCCAACCCATGTGCTGGTGCACCTTGCAGACCGTCATAATGGGCTTCCTCTCCCGGTACGGGCGGATGTTCTATGCGAGCGACTTCTTCGCGTTTATCAAAATCCACTACAGCAAAACCGTGAAATCCAGAAAGCTGGACATAGATATTCTTGGTTGAACCGTCGGGCTTGGAATCGAAGATCATTGGCCTGATACCTGAGCTCATTTTCAGTTTCCAGACCAGTTCATCGGTTGCAGTATCGACCACATTGATGGTGCTGGTTTGAATCGAACCGCCAACAGCGTAGCGACTATCCGGTGTCACATAGACATTGTGTATTGCTCCATCCACCGGGACGGTCTTGATATTTTTCATTGTCTTGGTGTCGATGACATCGAGCGCACCCGGTCTTTGCATGATGGCAACATAGACCTTGCTGCCATCACCGGTTACCGAGACGTTGTTGGGACGACCGCTTAAAGGGATGCGGCGTTTAACCCGTAGTGTTCTGGAATCAACAATGTCCAGGCTATGCATTACTTCGTTGGAAATATACAGCTGAGAGCCATCCGGTGCCGAGGTTATACCGTGGGGCTTCTCGATATCTGTAATAGTGCCTACCACCTTGTTGGTTTCGGGATCGATGATAGTGGCACCTTCACCTGCTGCATTGGTCTGGATAATGCGTGGGACTACATTGGATATCGGCTCCCTGGAATCTGCTCCAGCTACCCAGCCTGCCATGATCCGCCACTCCGGATCGTCCTGATCGGGAAAATGCTTACCACCTCCATGGAACGCGTCGCCACCTGCACTTGCCGCCAGCGGGTGTGTTAATAACCGGCTCTGCAAGGGATGTTCACCGGCCAGCACCATGGTAGATGCTGACTCGTAGTTCATCCGCGACTGCTCATCTGTCCAGAACAACGCTTCCCCCTCCAGTGCCTGCAAGCGAAAGCTGCTGCTACTGGTATGGCACTGGATACAGCGCAGATTACCATCCCGTTTTGCCAGAAATATCGGCTGCACTTCGTCTCTGAAATACTCAAAATTCAGATCCTGTGCAAAAACAGCTGCCGGAAGCAGGCTGGTCAGAGCAAGGGCACCAAGCATTAAAACGGCAGAAAATCGAATTTTCATAAAGCTTCTCCTCTTTTGGGAGCTGATAGAACACATTAATTGGGCAGCCAGCTTAGATTAGCTGCCTCTGCATTGCAATTCGTTGATTATGGGGACTTGTAGAAGACATGGGCCGGCCGGCGCGATAGAATCCAATTTTTCCATGAATCCGACTGACATTGCCATGAACAAGCCAGCAAGAATCCGGGGATTTACTCTAATCGAGCTGATGATGGTCACTGCCATTATTGGTACCCTGGCTTCCGTGGCCCTGCCGGCCTATCAGCAATACAGCAATCGGGCGCGATACGCGGAGGCCCTGCTATCTACCAGTATTTATCGAGCAGCCATTGAGACCGCGGCGAACAGAGGGAATGTTAACTCGATTAACGAACTGGACTCCGGAAAGCACGGTATACCGGCCTTTCAATGGTTTTCAGCCACGGAAAATTTCCTTGGTGTCTTCAACGGCATCATCTTTGTGATGTGGAAATTTGATGGATCACCCCTGCAGGGTGTTACCTACCTGCTTACACCCCAAAGCCACATTCCGCCGATTCAATGGGTGCAGAGTGGCAGTTGTATAAACCGGGGTTATTGCTAGTCCGGTTTATGCCGGTTTTAAGTGAAACTGCGTCCTTTCGTTCGCTTTCACTCTTCTCCGCGCTGTATTGCCCTACTAGTAAATCAAAGTGGGCACTGGATTACTTTTGCTGACGGATAATTCTTCGACTCCATACACTCCGGGATCAGGATGGGAGATTTTAATATCATCGCCATTACGGGTGATGATGTTAGGGGGAGCCGTTTGATCGCAGCGTAGCGCAGGATCAGGCGTGTTATTGCTTTGCAAAATTTCACCGATTTCCTCAAAAATCAACATACATTGAACCAACGATACGAGAGCAAACTCAGCAACTGGAAGTTCCGAATTTGCTTGCTCATCGGGGGAGCCTGAATTGAGAAACAATCGAACAGTGAGGAACAGAAGGCATGCAACAATGATCAGCACCTGGATTAACTGACTATTCTGACCTCCTTTCCTTGCTGCCTCGGCATTTTCAGCACCCAGCTCGGTGACCTGCTTTTGAATGGCGCCTTTATTCTGCCGCTGTAATTTCTCCGCTACAATCTGCTCGGTCTCACGATTGCTGACACAGGATTCGCAGTAGACACCCTCCTCGATATAGTTGGCACACAAGCCACACATCGGCGTATCGCAATCAGAGCAATTTGCGATGGCCTCTACATTGGGATGATTTTCACAGGACAAGAATCAGATCCTTCTGGTTGCAGTTGCTAATACTGTTTGCTGCCATATAGTTGGGCTATTAATACAGAAAATGCAAAGGTCAGTAAAGGGAAAACCGGGTAAGAACAGGCTGGCAGTTCTCGTATGCCAGGCAAACGGCGGTGTTTTTGCGTTGCCTTATGACCTGCTTTATCCCAATCAAAATTAATTTAGAGGCTGACTCAGGCCCGACACTGGAAGGCCGCTGCCAAATACCTTTACATAGAGGCGATTTTCTTCGAACGCGGCGCGAAACTCTGGGCTCATGAAGTACGTCCCCTCAGCCTGATCTCTGCCTGGCCCGATGAGATTTAACACAACCGGATCATTGAGTTCGAAAATCTCCGGGGCATCGATAATCAGAACCACCGAGTAAACTTCGCGGAATTGTGAAGCGGCCAGTTCGATTGTATAAGCAAACTGGTTGCGTAACTGATCGTAGGTGAATCCGGCATTCACCGACACACCCTGCTCTGACAAGTCGAAGTCAACAACTACTGGTTCTGGCGCCAGTCCGTCCACAAGAATGGGCGTAGCTGCCGGTGCCCGCCGATTGCTGTTGAGTTGCTCAAACTGATAAGCCACTGAGAGTAATTTGCTGTCACTGAGAAACTCGCCCATTAACTCCATACCCACTGGCAGACCACTTTCGGTAAACCCTGCCGGTATTGACAATGCGGGTAACCCCGAATTGGCACTCATACTGCAGTTGCTTCCACTCTGTTGCTCGCCGGTAAATACCTGCAGTTCCCCGATAGTTGGATAAACTAACGCAT
The DNA here is from genome assembly GCA_002726595.1 of Gammaproteobacteria bacterium. Lineage (GTDB taxonomy): Bacteria > Pseudomonadota > Gammaproteobacteria > Pseudomonadales > Pseudohongiellaceae > UBA9145. Next base: position 13,148 of record PBTO01000067.1, read on the forward strand.
CGACCTGGTTTTGTTCCAACACCGCTTCAATGGCCAGGCGTAAATCCCCCCGTGCGGCAAGCGCTGTCGTGTACTCATCTACATTAAAAACACGCGACCGGCTCCGGCTCAGTGGGCCATTCACTGCTTCATGGTAAAGTCCCAGGTCAACTATCTCGGTCAGATTAGAGATTTCCGGGCTGAGAAAGAGAGCGAGATACTGATCCAGATCGTTCCTGAATTCATGACCAATCAGGCCAGAATTGGAAGTAAGCTCCCCAAGCTCGGGAATCTCCACCTCAACAATCTCACCTCCCTGCTCTTCAAACCATTCCAGTGCCTGCTCGATGACCTGGCGAACATTGCCATTGGCGCGGTCGAAATGCCCCTGCAACTTGCCGAAACGCAGCCCCTCCAACGAAGCTGAATCCAACTCTGAATAGAATTGCGGTAGCGCCTGGGTCTGTAAAATTTCGGTTGCAGGATCCTTTTCATCGAAGCCTGAAATTGCATCCAGCACAATAGCTAGATCGGTGGCGTTACGCGCCAGCGGACTGGCCACATCCTGTGTGTGTGACAGGGGAATCACGCCGTAGATGCTTGAGATCCCTTTACTAGATCTCAAGCCTATAAGATTGTTAAAGGCAGAGGGTATGCGAATTGAGCCACAGGTATCCGAGCCCATCCCTACAGCAGCAAGGCTGGCCGCTATCGCAGCCCCAGTGCCGCCACTGGAACCACCAGGTACGCGCCGAATATCATAGGGATTGCGCGTCTGCCCGACAATGGAGCTGACACTGGTGATGCCGTAGGCATATTCATGCAGGTTGGATTTCGCCAGCACTATGGCACCAGCTGCAATTAGTTTATCGACCTGGGTAGCATTGGCACTCGGCACAAATCCGGCGAGAGCCACCGATCCACCCGTGGTGGGCATGTCGGTAGTGTTGTAGTTGTCTTTGACGATTACGGGAATGCCATGAAGCAAGCCCCGTGGTCCGGTGCGCTGTCGTTCCTGATCCAGTTCCCGAGCCTGTTCAATGGCCCGGGAGTTTATTCGAATCAGGCTATTGAGCTTGGGTCCGTTCTGGTCATAGGCCTCGATTCTGGCCAGATATTGATTAACCAGTTCAACCGAAGTCACCCTGCCCTCTTCCAGCGCATCCTGGATTTCTACAATACTCAGCTCAAACACATTGAAGCTTGATTGCGCAGTCAGTACAGCGGAAAAACCAATACCGTACAAGAAACTCAGTAGACAGATCCCTTTACGTCGTTCAGAGTACTGTTTTATATTTTTTCTTATACGCATTTCAAGTCTCTCCAGATTGTTCGGTTAATATCTAAATCGGTATTGCTGGCTTGGTGAGTCGACTGGTTCTCCAGCGATAAAGCGCGGGGCAAATCGAAACTGTCCTATTGCCTGTAGAAAAATGGCCGAAAGACTGTCACTGGCTACTGAACTCATCAAGACAGGATCTCTTACAAACCCTTCCTTATCCACTGTGAAGGAAACCAGAATTCCAGATTCATCATCAGGCACTCCCTCAGTGGCGCCAAAATCTGGGACTACCAGATACAGCGGAGTCAGATTTTCGTCAGGTGCCAATCGATTGACTGCCCCTATAGCCAGTAAATGCTCTGTTGCCTGGGCGCTCCTGCCCAGCTTTTCATAGGCTTCGATAAGGTACAGCCGATTGCTCAGCCTGATGTCGGAATTTGGATAAGCTGAGAGCGCATCGAGCGAAACAAGCAGATTATCCAGTGCCATCTGGTAGCGCTCCTGGTGCAGGTAAATTCGGCCGAATAACAAATTAACCCGGGCAAAATTATTTAAAGCGGCTATCTCTGACTCACCCTGCAATGCCTGTTGCGCCGCTGCCAGATAACTCAGCGCGGCCTCATCCTGTTCGCGGGAGAACTCAATAGAGCCCAGCTCCAGCTGAATATTGCCAGCAACGATGGAGTCGATACCGAGATGATTTTCTGCCAGTACCCGCGCCTTCTGGTAGTAATCCAGTGCCAGTTCGTATTTGCTGTTATTCGTTAACATCCTGCCCAGGCGCATATAGGGGAGGATCATCTCCTCTGTCGCTACACCAAACTTTGTTTGATAAATAGTGACCGCCTCATCCAGATACGCTTGGGCCTGTTCGCCCTCCAGCAGATTCGCGTAATTTATCGCCAACATTGCCGTGCGTTCGTTCTCTTCGCCAAAAAGAGAGCGACCAAAATCCAGCGCACGTTTGGCGGCATCTCTCGCTACGACCGGGTTGGAATCGACGGCATTGCCATATTGCAAATACGCAGCGTTGAATTCCTCCAACTCACCGGTGGTCTGCGCGTACGTCAGGGCAGGCAGCAGAGAGCTGAGTGTCGCTAGAATAAATCTGACTGGTCTCATGCCAGGCTCCGGTGCCTCGAATCAATAAATATATACCTTACAACAAAGGGGGCAGGCAGACTACACAAGCAGCCGCCTACTTTTTGTCAATTCTCAGTGGTAGACAGGTATGAGATTAGTTGTGCTGAGCGATGTGGGCCCGCAGGTCTGCACCGAGTTTAAGCACTATGAGCAATAGCAGGGCGGGCAAGACCGATCCAAAAACCATCACCAGGAATCCGCCAAAAATGATGGTGAGATGCATGATGACAATCCGTTTGTAGGGCTCACCCATCTGTGCGCCGATTTCTTTGCCCTCGTATTCCCTGCGTCCGAGAAAATTTACATAGTATGAAATGCCATGACTGATAAAAAATGCGGCCAGTGCGGGTGCCAGGCGAATCAAATCTGCCAGCACTTCTGCGGTGCTTATATCGGCATTGGATTCAAGTCCCGCGTTGAAGAATCCATAGATGAACATCAGGTGCACTATCATGAATCCACCGAAATGACCGATAAAAAACGGCCCCGAAAAAAGCACAGACCACTTTCCTATCACCCACATCTTCAACAGATTATAAAAACCTATAACTGCGCTCTCTGCCCAAAACAGTATCATGACCTCAAAGATGCTCCAGTCATCCAGCAGTACACCGAACAGTGGAATCAAGTTAGCGCCCAGCAGGGCCAGACTGGATGGGGACCAGAACGATACCTGTTCTTTAAACCTGGCATCCGCATGTGGAGCGGTTGCTGCAACATGTTTCGCCGCTGCGGAACTGGATACCTCTTCTGCTGTGCTGACTCGTCCGGGTTCTTTGGCAATGACCGGTGGAGGGGTGTTTTCCACCGGATACAAACTCTTATACTGAGCCAGAAGTTCCGCGGCTCGATTGGCATCGATATGAGAACCAAATTCAACCGTCTCACCGCAGTAATCAAAAGCCAGATGAGGCCCGCGCCAATCAGTAGCCGATTTTTTTTCCGCTTCTACGGCACGAAAGTTTCTGATTCCGGCGGCAGGATAACGCGCGCCGAGTCCGAAACCCAGCAAGCCAATTCTCAAAACCAGAGTTTCAGAACTTGCATAGAGGGTTTCTCTACCCAGCAGCATCATGAAAAAGACCACACCCAGTATAAACACACCCACTGACCAACCCAGCATCCAGAACAAGGAAAACAGAACAGATATCAACGAAAACAAGCTGCCATCAGAGGGTCCCCCCAACGTGTCGCCGACGGAAAACAGTGGGATTGAAAAACCAACGAAAAATGCCCCGGAAAACAATATCAACATCCATGAGCGTCTGAAGGGAAATTTTTGCTTAAGCACCAGGGCATCTGGCGGAAACAAATCCTGACCCACTCCGAATTTTGGAGCGAGATCGCCCATGGCGTCCAGGCGCTTCTTCTTCGCCATCAGGCGACTTCCTGAATCCTGTTTACTCATTGCGGTGTTTTTGACAGACTACCCGATTATTGTTTGAGAAACTTTGTAGTAACCACCCCCGCAATCAGACAATACAACGAGTCGAATTGGAGAAGAGAGATGACAAAGACCAAGATGGCCAATTTATCACGACGCGGTTTCAACCGGAAATTGCTTATCGGCAGTGCAGGCTTAAGCCTTGGAGCAGGTATTGCTGGAATAGCCAGGGCAGCTCAATCCAGTGCACCGCTGAATATAGGCATTATTGGTTCAGGCCGCATAGGTGGTGCCGTGGGTTTGCGCTGGGCGGAAGCGGGACATCAAATTCTATTTTCTTCACGCAATCCCGGCGAGTTGACCGACCTGGTTGAGCGAGCGGGCGGCAATGCCCGTGCCGGTTACCCCCCTGAGGCAGCGGAGTTTGGTGATGTCGTCCTTATCGCGGTGCCCTATGCCGCCCTTCCCCAAGTAGGTCGGGACTTCTCCGGGCTAATGCAGGGCAAGATCGTCATCGAATGTGGTAACCCGGTCCCAAACCGGGATGGCCCCATGGCAGAAGAAGCCGTGGCCAAGGGTACCGGAGTCGCCTCGGCAGAGTTCCTGCCCGGGGTGCGGTTGGTAAGGGCCTTTAATGCAATCGCTGCTGGCACAGTCAACCGGGAAGCGCATCGCGAAGGGGAACTCATTGCCATTCCCATTGCAGGCGATGATGAAGAGGCCGTCGCCGTAGCAACGCAACTAGTGGTTGATTCTGGCTTTGATCCGGTTGTGGTCGGTGGGCTCGACCGTGCCAGAGAATTCGATCGCGGCACCGATGTCTATGTTAAGGGAATGACCGCCGCTCAAATGCGGGCTGCTTTAAATCTTTAGATCTGATTTTTTGGCCCTATTATGAGAGGGAAGCACACGGGCTATACAAGCATGGCCGGTAGGGCCATTGCAGGGATTGTCAGATGGATACAGGGCTACTTTCGGCTTTTCGGCTTTTCGGCTTTTCGGCTTTCGGCTGGCAATCACTTCAAGTGCCCCACCTTCACCCAGATCAATGTGTCCTGCTCGACCCNGGCATCGTCGATAAACTGCAGGCCCCCTGGCCCACGTTCACCAATATCGAATACGCCATGCTAAATCCACTTAATTCAATCGGTAGCTCGACGACTTATTTAATCAGAACCGAACCGGGTCAACGGGATCGGCTAATGCTTGAGGTTGAGGAATTACTGGCTAATAGCAATTCCAGCCGCATTATCCGCAATCTGCGCTCACTAGGTGCTGGGGCCATCCAGAAGGGCCGCCAGAATAGCACCGGCCATCGCAACCCGGTCTGTCTGACACCTTGACACTATGACTGACAGAAAGTTTTTGCTAGGCTAGCACTCCAAGTAACAGGAGTGCTAGCCAATGTTCGCGTCCGCACAAAATATTCCTACCACATTTTCTAATCTCTTCGCACTGGGGTGCATGCTCTTGATAACCCCGGTTCTTGCAGCGGAAGACTCCACCATCGAAGACAAGCTGGCTATCGCTGAAATGGCTGCCCAATACTCCTACAGATGGGATTCCAAGGACTCCGCAGGATTTGCCAAGCTGTTCACTGAAGACGGGGTAATGGAACGCTGGGTTGCAGGCGAACTGGTCGCCGGCTCGAGGCTGGATAGCCGGGAGGCAATCCTTAACTATGCTAAAACTTCCCACGAGGGCAGACTGGCAGATCGACAGACCCGGCACCATGCCTCGGGTCTGGTTTTTATCGAGCTGTCAGCAGACACTGCCCTGACTGAGAACATGGCCCTGATAACTCACCAGACTGCAGGCACAGCCCCGGCATTCATAAGTGGCTCTGGGATCTATAGAAACAGCTGGCGCAAGACTTCCGAGGGATGGCGGATTACGAAGCGAATGTTATTCACGGACAGATTTGTAGAGCAATAGGCGCTTGGCGGTATCATCTTCGCAAGCGAGGCAGTCTCGCTGCGATTGATTGCATCATCGGTCCTGATCTTGGGAGGCATACTTCTGGTAGTGTTGGGGCGCTGTTATCTGGCATAGAATCAGGTACGAAGTTTGTAACCAGTTTTAAAAATCCAAAAAACCACGGACAGGCAGGCTGCCATAAACAGGATGATGCACAGCATACTCACACCCACATTGACATCGGCAATCTCGTAGAAACTCCAGCGAAATCCGCTCACCAGATACAATACCGGATTAAACAGCGAGATCGTCTGCCACAGCGGTGGCAACATATCGATGGAATAGAAACTGCCACCCAAAAAAATCAGTGGCGTAACCAGCAGCATGGGAACGACGGATAGCTTTTCGAAATTGTCAGCCCAGATACCAATGATAAATCCCAGCAAGCTAAAACTGGCGGCCGTCGATACCAGAAAAAACAGCATTACAAATGGATGAGCAATCTGCAGATCCACAAAGAAGGCCGCGGTAAACAAAATAATAATACCCAGTATCAGTGATTTGGTCGCTGCCGAACCCACATAACCCAGCACTACTTCCATAGTTGAAACAGGTGCCGATAGCACCTCATAAATCGTGCCAACAAATTTGGGAAAATAGATGCCAAATGACGCATTGGAAATACTGTGAGTCAACAGATTCAGCATGATCAAACCAGGAACGATGAACGCGCCGTAGCTAACCCCCTCAACCTGCTGAATACGCGAACCGATTGCCGCCCCAAACACGATGAAATACAGTGACGTGGTAATAACCGGCGCGACAATACTCTGCACCAGAGTACGACTGGTTCTGGCCATCTCAAATTTATAAATCGCTAGAACTCCATGCAGGTTCATTGAGGCCCTCCTTGCCCAACCGGTGCATCGCTAACTAAATTCACGAAAATTTCTTCCAGCGTGCTCTGAGTCGTATCCAAATCGCGAAACGCTATACCGGATTCCTTCAAGTCATCCAGCAACGAGGTAATGCCGGTTCGTTCAGCTTGCGTATCGAAGGTGTAAACAAGCTGATTGCCATCGGCAGACAATTCCAATTCAAAGCTAGCAAGAGAGCCCGGTATTAGCGCCAGTGGTTGGGAGAGTTCGAGTATTAATTGCTTCTTACCCAATTTACGCATCAGGGTGTGCTTCTCCTCCACCAGAATCAATTCCCCATCATTAATAATACCTACCCGGTCAGCAATCTCTTCCGCTTCATCAATATAATGAGTTGTCAAAATTATGGTTACGCCTGACTGCTTTAGTTCACTCACAATTTCCCACATGTCCTGCCGTAACGACACGTCCACGCCAGCGGTAGGTTCATCGAGAAACAAAACTTCCGGTTCATGGGACAGGGCCTTGGCGATCATGAGTCTACGTTTCATCCCACCTGAGAGAGTCATGATCATACTGTCTTTTCTGTCCCAGAGAGATAACTCCCTCAGAACTTTCTCGATGTGCTGTGTGTTGGGTGGTTTGCCGTATAAGCCACGGCTGAATGTGATGGTGCTCCAAACGGTTTCGAAAGAGTCTGTGGTTAGCTCCTGTGGCACCAGACCGATGATGGAGCGGGTCTTACGAAAGTCCCTGATAATGTCGTATCCGCAAACCGTTACTTTGCCAGATGTGGGTCTGACGATACCGCAGATAATGGAGATAAGTGTTGTCTTACCGGCACCATTGGGGCCAAGCAGAGCAATGATTTCGCCTTTGCTGATATCCAGATTTATATCTTTAAGTGCTTCAAATCCATCAGAGTAGGTTTTGTGCAGATTTTGGATGGAAAGGATCGGGTCTTCACTATTTGTCATGAGTGGAGGAGTATGAAGAGAGTTAATATGAATTACAATGATTTCTATCCATTGCTATTTACACGCGCATACTGAACAATTGGGGCCAGAAATCACCAGGCGAGAACCACACTATGAAGGCAATGCTAACTGGGTTTATGTTTTTTGTAACCAGTACAACTCTATTATCGCTACATGCTGCAGAAAGTATCGAACCAGCACTGAATGGCAGTGAGCTCGAGATTACACGGTGGTTAGAGGATCAGGAAGGCAATATGCTCGAATTGCTGGAGCGCATTGTAAATATCAATTCCGGTAGCTTGAATAAGCCCGGCGTCGATGAGATCGCTGCTATTTTCAGTCGAGAACTCCGCGCTCTGGGTTTCTCAATTGCCACCCTGCCGGGTGAAGTTATAGAGATGCCGAGCTGCCCGGGCAGCAATTACAATGTGGATGTGACAGACCATGTGCTGGCAAGTAAAACAGGCTCGGGTAAAAAGCTGCTGTTAATGGGACACCTGGACACAGTGTTTCCAACAAGCAGCCTGTTTCAGACCTTCAGACGCGAGGGTGATACGATGTATGGCCCTGGCGTTAGCGACATGAAAGGGGGCCTGGTAGTCATGCTGTATGCACTGAAAGCATTGCAGGAATTTGGCCTGCTGGATGACAAGGACATGACCATTCTGCTCAATAGTGATGAAGAAATGGGATCGCTTTCCTCACGTAAATACGTGGAACAACAGGCGCTGCTGCATGACTATGGCCTGGTCTACGAGTCTGGCTCCAATTTGGTAAGAACGCGGAAGGGATTGGGGCAAGCCAGGTTTGTGGTGCATGGCCGTGCCTCTCACGCTGGCGGTGCGCACGAAGAGGGCCGCTCTGCCATAAAAGAGCTGGCCTATAAAATAGTCGAAATTGAGAACATGACCAACTATGAGACCGGTGTTACCGTGAATGTCGGTGTGGTAAGCGGCGGTGAAGCAAGGAACACCATCTCTCCCTGTGCTGAAGCCCTGGTGGATTTACGCTATCCCGACCCGCAGCAGGGACTCGATGCCAGAGACCAGTTTGAAGGCATATTCGGCGATGTACTGAGTTATCCGATCGAAACAACCGAAATCACCACCGATAGCTGGATCAATCTGCATCGGCCACCAAAAATACCAACCCCGGAATCAGATAATCTATTGACTAAAACCCTGGCAATAGGGCGATTGCTGGGACTGGATATAGGCACAACTGATTCTGGCGGCGGCACCGATGGCTCTTTGTCGCAGGCCGTGGGCTTACCGACGCTGGATTCACTCGGTAGTTCCGGCACAGGTGCTCATTCCGAGCGCGAACAGGGTGTGGTGAGTTCTCTGGTAGAAAGAGCCCAGCTTAGCGCCGTTCTAATCCAACGGCTTGCCGCGGAATAAGTCCTTTCGCGCATCGCATACACGCGCTATTATCACAGCTGTACTACTTTAAGGGGAAACGAAAATGAACCGGAATTTAATCACTCGCTCATTACAGCAGTTTTGCTGCGCACTGGCCTTGTTCACCCTGACATCGTTCAACGCCTCAGCCCAGACCTTCAAGGAAATCGTAATGGACGTCCACAAAGAGGTGACTTGCGGCTGTTGCGTCGGCTGGATCGCCCACATGGATGAGCAGGGCTTTGCGTCCAATGTACATGATTCAAGAACCCTCAATAGTTTAAAACAGCAACTCGGGGTATTGCCCAAATGGCAATCCTGCCATACCGCGGTAACCAGTGAAGGCTATGTATTTGAAGGTCACGTGCCGGCCAAATTTATCAAGCAATTCATAGCTTCGCCTCCGGCAGGCGCTCTGGGTCTGGCCGCGCCAGGTATGCCTCTGGGCAGCCCGGGCATGGTCATTGGCAATCAGTTCACGCCCTACAACGTTATTCTGATGAAGAAAGACGGTTCATCAGAGGTCTATGCCAGCATCGCGACCGCGGAAGAGCAATACTAAAGCGATCTGCTCTTGTCAAAGCTATCGCTGCCTCTGGGAGGCAGCGATAAGTATCGGCTGGCGAATGGGCTGCTGCCCCTCTGCTTCCGGCCTGAATATCCGGTAGCGAATATCCGCATCCAATGAACTCCATCAGTGAGGAGTATTACCCGGAATGATCACCACATCACAGATGCCGCTGTGCACAATAGCCAACACTCAAACGTACTGGTGAAATATCGAACCAGGCGGAGCATTTGAATGAAAATACCAATAATCCTGTATTCATTGCTCTTGATAACAGGATCGGTCTGGGCAGCAGAAGCTGAAAAACAAGCCGCAGATTTTTCCCTATTCGATCAACGGGGTGATTTTCACCAGATGAGTTCATACAATGATCGCAAAGGCATCGTGCTACTCAGCAGAAACAGCGAGTGCCCCTCTCCAGCAGACATCGTAAATGCCTAT
>PBTO01000068.1 GCA_002726595.1 Gammaproteobacteria bacterium
CACGAATTAATTGAGGATCGACCAGTTGCTGTCTTCCCGAGTTGCACCAGCGGTGTGAGATGCAATTTAAGACTATATAATTTGTTGCGTAATTCCTTCAGGCGGATTTGCATCTGCTTTGAATCTTCATGCTCCGATTCATAATTCAGCTCGATATACAATTGAGTCAATTGCCGCATGTCATTTTCCAGTTCTGGTTTCGCAACAATCACCCGCTTACAGTACATCACCGGACCTTCCCCCCGACGCCTGGCAAGGCCCGCCTTGCCCAGCTCTTTGCACACCGCCAGGTACAATCGGTTCACCGAATCGTTTTTGGACTTCGGTTGAATTCGAATTACGGTAAGAGCCACTGCGACAATTGCCACTCCTGCCATGATCATCAAAAGCAGCAGAATTTTTCTTTCGGTCACCTCCCCCAACAGTCTTTCAAATAGCTCAAACTGCACTTCTTCGTCATAGTTGACCACGCGCCGGTTCCATTCGTATTCGATGGCATCGAGACGCAGACGCAGTGTATTCAGCCAATTTATCCCGCCCAGTCTTAAATCTGAAAACAATGATTCTTCGAGAAAGGCAGGATCATTACGCAATGCTTCCTCAACCCCCAATTCAATACGCTCGGGAGAAACTGCTGAAGTCGGGTCGAACCTCACCCAGCCCTCACCTTCCAGCCACACTTCATTCCAAGCATGCGCATTATATTGATAGACCATCAAATAATCTTCGAAGCGGTTATATTCTGCGCCTTGATAGCCAACAACAACCCTGGCTGGAATGCCTACTGCCCGCATCAGGTAGGCAAATGTGCTTGCATAGTGCTCACAGAAGCCTTCTCGCGTATTAAACAGGAATTCATCAATGCGGTTTTCTTCCAACAGCGGTGGGTTTAGCGTATAGAAGAATTCCTCCTGCTGGAAATGACCGAGAACGGTATACGCATAGTCACGGTCGCTCTCAACGGTATTGCGTAATTCCTCTGCAAAGCGGCGGCTTGCTTCATTGCCTTCCTCAGGAATTCGCAGGTTTCTGCGGCGAACGCTGTCCAGCAAAAAAGTGTCGGTCTGATTTCGGGTGAAGGAACGCAGATCGTAGGTAAAGCGTTGACTTACCAACCCGTCTTTAAAAATTTCGAAGTTAGTACTCTGCACCATACCCCGCGATTGCGGTTCGGCCAACTGCAGACCATACAACCACGGCTGCTGCGTGGGTTCCAGGATGATGTTGTAATAGGTTGGATTACCCGATTTGGAGACCCGGCCCTGCCAATCTAAATCAAAATCCAGTCTTGCTGCAGCCAATGCATAGGAAGAAGATCTCCGGCGGCGCCAGGTTTCGCCATCGAAATTATCAAGCACCAGACCGCGCCAGTAGAGTGCAGCATGAATTGGTCGGGCCCCATCCTCAAATTGCACTCTGAAAGCCAGGTCACCGGAGCGACCCAGCTGACTGATATCCCCCAGTGACATCTCATCAGTTACTCCCGTGGTACCTCCGCCAGACTGGATAGGTACAGCCCAAAGTGGTGCTATGCGTGGAAACACGAGAAACAATACAACGGTTAAAGGCAATGCCTGTAAAGTGATAACTGCGGCCAGTCTGGCTGTACCGCCATTATCAACACATGATAAGGATCGATTTGTAGCGATCATAGCGCCCAGAATAACCGCAATTATGATGGTTACATAAAGCGTCGTGACGACAGTTTGGGAATAAAGAAACGCTACCATCGCCATCACAAAACACAGGGATATCACCACATAAACATCTCGCCTGTAACGCATTTCGATAAGCTTGAATACAAAGCCGAGTGATAGTAATACCGCTGCGGAATCCAGGCCAGCGCCAATACTGCTGATCTGAGTAACCGAGACAATCAGGGTAAAAAGCACCGCAAGGATTCGAATGAAGCGCCCGGGATAATCTAATTTCCCGGTGTATATTAATATCCGCCAGGTGATACACATCAGGGCAATGAACGAAATCCAGGCCGGCATCCGAATGCTTTGAGGTAACACTACCAGCACTACTGCGGCTAATAACCAGATCAGTGCCGCCCTGGGTATCTGGTAATGTATGTCAGCTTTGCTACTCATCTTTAAAGCTTGCCTTGGGATCGAACAATGCCAATGTTTTCAATAAGCTGTTTTTGTGCCTTATACCTGTATCTGGCGCAATCTCTATGCCTGGCATCTTGAGCCCGTAGGCATTGTCTGTTTTTGACAACTGCAAAACGCAGTAACAGAGTCGGGATAACCGCTCTTCAACTCCGAATCCATAAAACATATCCCAATCCAGCCAGGTTCTATTATCCACATAATCGACAAATTGCTTAACCTGCATGCCCTGCCCCCTGGCCACGTTCTTCCAGGCGATTTGTCGCATGGAGTCACCGGGAACATAATCACGCAAACCGTAAAATTCTTCGCTACCTTCGCGGCTGATTGCCGACTCATTCGCACCAGATGCACCCGTATTAAACTGATCGAATACGAAAGGTATCGGCTTGGGATAAACCAGGCATTTTAAGTTCAGATCCACCACCGACCATGCTCGGCACAAGCCCAATGGATACAAAGTAGTCAGGCGTAAACGCGGTGCTTTAAACTCCCCCCTCTTTGTTGCAGGTGTAAATACACCGGCCTTAATCTGATCATGCGATTGCAGATCAACATCGCTGACTAACGAGTCGGGAAAGTTGAGCATCAGTGCTTCGTGCTTTCTTTTCGGATTCCGTGAAAGCAGTACTTTAAAGTTGACATCGTCGCCGCAGAAAACCGGTGATGCCGGCTGATTTCTCAAAGTAAGCTGGTTCAAATTGTTAAAGCAATAAAGAATAGAGAGGATGAAGATGCTCACCATGAGAAAGGCTAAACCGAACGCCAGACTCACTGCATAATTTATTGCTGCAATAAAAATTACCAGCAAACAGCAAATAAAAAATAAGCCATTTCTCGAAGGCAAAATGAAAATATTTCTACGATTCAGTGTAATGGAATCTTGTGGCGGGATATTTTTGGCTATCCACCGTTGGTAATTCATCCTGAGATATGATTTGAGACGAAAACCCATAAGCATCACTAATTGGTCATTGGCTTATCGGATCACTTGCTGAGTAGGTCACGCCCTACTCAATGACGTCGACTTCATTTAATAATCGTTGCACCAGCGAGGCGCCAGTATGGCCATCTTCGTCCATTGCAGCGCGTAGCCGGTGCTCCACAACTGAAGGTAGTATGGTCTGGATATCTTCCGGAACCACGTGATCACGCCCGCACATAAAAGCCCATGTCTTTGCCGAGCGCAGCAATGCAACACTGCCACGCGGCGATAAACCAAAATGAAAGTCGTCCTTGTTGCGGGTGTAATCGATGATGCGTTGCACATAATCCAATAAGGCGGCACTTGCATTAACTTCAGCGGACCTGCTGCGAAATTCAGCTATATCGTCTGCAGAAAGGCACTGGGTGATTTCCTCCACCTTATTGTGTTCGGTATTCATTTCCAGGAGCTGTCGCTCTGCCTGTCGATCAGGATAACCCAGTCTCAGGCGCATCAGAAAACGGTCTAACTGGGATTCTGGCAGTGGGTAAGTTCCAGTCAGGGTAACCGGATTCTGGGTAGCAATGACAAAGAACGGGTCAGGCAGCTCACGGGTATCCCCCTCGATCGTGACCTGTCCTTCCTCCATAGCCTCCAAGAGGGCACTCTGGGTTTTTGGCATAGTTCGGTTAATCTCGTCGGCGAGTACTAATTGGGCAAAAATTGGCCCGGGATGGAAAGAAAACTGACTGGTGTTTTGATCAAAAATTGATATGCCGAGAATATCAGCTGGCAGCAGATCGCTGGTAAACTGAATTCGTCTGTAACCCAGGCCCATTGCCTTGGCCAGGGCATAGGAAAGAGTTGTCTTTCCCATTCCAGGCAGGTCCTCTATCAACAAATGGCCACCGGAAAACAGGCAGCAAAGTGCCAGACGAATTTGATGATCCTTACCTAAAAGCGCCTTGCCAACCTCAGTTACAGTGCTCTGCACCTGCTTCGACATATTACCCTCGACAATATGTGCTTTGTTCTCTACTGACTCGCCCAAATTTAATGAAAACATGTAATACTCATTTCACTAGTTAAATGTCACTGTGGATATCAGCAACCAGATTGTGTTCTTTTGTTCCATTGGATTTCTTCCTGGATTTCTTTGCCGCATCGTTACGGATATTTTCCAACCGTCGCAGATACACTTCATCAACGTCACCAGTGATGTAATCGCCATTGAATACAGAGCATTCAAACTCTTTAATTGCCGGATTGCCCTCTGCCGCAGTTGCTATCAGATCATCCAGGTCCTGGTAAATCAGCCAGTCTGCACCGATCAAGTCCTGCACGTCCTCGTCAGTTTTCCCGGCAGCGATTAACTCTGATGCGGAAGGCATGTCTATCCCATAAACATTCGGGAATCTAATGGGCGGTGCGGCCGATGCAAAATAAACTTTGTTAGCTCCCGCATCTCTGGCCATCTGAATTATTTGCTTACAGGTAGTACCGCGCACAATCGAGTCATCGACCAACAGCACATTCTTCCCTCTGAACTCAAGATCGATCGCATTAAGCTTCTGCCGCACAGATTTCCTACGCTGACTTTGACCGGGCATGATAAAAGTGCGCCCGATATAGCGATTTTTTACAAATCCTTCCCGGTATTTCAGCCCCAGTCGATTGGCCAATTCCAATGCCGCGGTTCTGCTGGTATCAGGAATTGGTATCACGACATCGATGTCATGATCCGGTTTTTGCCGCAATAGTTTGTCTGCAAGCCTTTCTCCCATGCGCAATCTGGCCTTGTAAACCGAGATGCCATCCATGAGCGAATCCGGCCGCGCAAAATAAACATGCTCAAATATACAGGGCGTGTGTTTACCAGGCTCACTACAAATCTTCGTGTGGATATTTCCTTCCAGATCAATGTATACCGCCTCACCCGGCGCTACATCTCTTTCCAAATCAAATCCCTGAGAGTCAAGCGCCACACTCTCGGATGCAATCATGTAGCCAATGCCACTTTCTTTCTTCTTGCTGCCAAATACCAGCGGTCGAATACCGTGTTTATCCCTGAAACCAACGATTCCATATCCCGTGATCATGACCACCGCCACATAGCCACCGCGACAACGACGGTGCACCCCTTCCACTGCAGCAAATATATCTTCCGGTTCCGGTTTTATCTTTCCCCTTTGTTGCAACTCGTGGGCGAAGATGTTCAGCAGTACTTCCGAATCGGAATCGGTATTGATGTGGCGCAGATCCCCCTTAAACAAATCCCGGCTAAGTTCCTGGGTATTTGTGAGATTGCCGTTGTGAGCCAGGCTCAATCCATAAGGTGAATTCACATAGAAAGGTTGTGCCAGTGCCGGGCTTGAACTGCCTGCTGTGGGATAGCGCACATGACCAATTCCCATCTGGCCGGTTAGTCGCTGCATATGGCGGTTACGAAACACATCCTTGACCAGCCCATTATCTTTTCGCAGGTTCAACTTGCCATTATCACAGGTCATTATGCCCGCAGCATCCTGACCCCTGTGCTGCAGCACGGTGAGAGTATCGTAGAGTCGAAGGCCTACCTTCGATTTGGCAATCACGCCTACCACACCACACATAAGAGTCTCCGTAGCAAATTGGCTATTTTATTGCACCACACTTGTCGCGTTAAAATCGTTAACCAAAACCCGTGACCATTCTATCATCGCTACCCCGTAGGGAATTAGTGTCGATTGCTGCCACTGTTCTGTTTCTGAAATAAATAACCCAGTAATAAACATTATCACTAATACGATAATCACACCTCGCGCAATCCCGAAGATTCCACCGAACAACCTGTCCACCAACTTCAGACCAGTAATCGTCAAGAGCTTGGACATGAAGTGTATTAGCAATGTCCCCAGCATCATCGTCACGATGAACAGTAGCGTAAATGCCGTTACATAGCGACCGGTAGGACTTTGAATCAGGTTGACCATAAAGCCTGCCAATAGCTCACTGTACACTCTGGCAACCACCAAAGCTGCGACCCAGGTCAACAATGACAAAACTTCTTTAATCAGACCGCGCCATATACCAAACAGGCACGACAACAGAGTGACCGAGAGAATTGCAACATCTACTCCATTCAGGCCAGCCATTCAATCCACACCCGGTTACAATTCCTCTACTTCGAATTTGACTACGATTCCAGCGAGCTGGAATTGCTGCTGCAGTTGCTGTTGGTTCTCATCGACCAACTCACGGTCAACCCAGGGACCAACAAATACCCTGATCAAATCACCTTGATCACCGTTTACTGTCCTGGTGTATGCTTTATAGCCAGAGGCCTGTAGTTGATTAAGCAGATTGTTGGCGTTCTCAGCGTTAGAGAAAGAGCCGAGGCGAACGCTCCAGCCTTCCGGAATACCGCGCTCGTCAAGTTGGGGGGTTTCCCGTGAGTAGTCAGGCACGGAATCAGTCACCGCTACCCCACCATCTGCCACGCCATCGACATTGGAAACGGGAGAAGGCGTATCCTCTTCGATGAGTATTTCATCGGTATCAGCTACTATAACCGGACGATTCTGTACAGATTCCGGCAGAACCGCAAAGAAGGGGGGCTCAGGAATTCTGCTGGAGATAGGCTGCTGATAACTGCCCTGCCCATCAAAAATCAACGGCAGAAGAATTAGTGCCAGGGCTATCAACACCACCGTGCCAACTATCCTCTGTTTAGTACTCTGATTCAATTCTGCTATTCCTCGAACTGTGTTGGCTACAAGAACCGGTCTAAATCTGCCACGGCTTGCAAAAAAGCACTTTATTCCTCACCCGGTGGCGCTGGTCAAATTTCTGATGGTGCCGACTGTATAAAACGAGCCGGTTACTAAGATCAAATCACCTGCATCGGCCTGTTCACACGCAGCCCGATAGGCGCTACTAAGCTCATTAAATTTCCTTATCGATAATGCCTGATCGCAATTTCTTAGCCTTTTAGCGAGCTCTTCCACCGGCATACACCGGGGCTCACTGACCTGCGCAATATACCAGAGATCCACACACGATTCTAAAGCTTGATAGAACCCATTAATATCTTTATCTGCAATCATGGCGATGACTGCAGTGATTCGCGAAAAGCCTTTTCTTCCGGAGCGGTAACACTGCAGTTTCCGGGCCAGGAAAGCCGCCGCCGCTGGGTTGTGAGCTACATCAAGAATTACCTCGATAGCCGTGTTTCTGTCACGGCAACGCTCAAATCTGCCCGCTAACCGTGCGGCGGAAAGTGCCCTGACAACGGACTCTCGGGACACCTCAACTGGTAGCTGCGCCAGCGCCTGCAATGCGGTGGAGGCATTTACAGGGTCGATGTCAGACAGCGGCAAATTACTGAATTCAATTTTGCCACTAACGGAAGAGAATCCCTGCCATGACCAGGTTGAGGCGGCCGAGTCCAGTACATAGCGGAAATCCTTCCCCTGGACGTAGAGCCTGGCATCCAGTGAGCCTGCTACCTTGAGAATACTTGCTGGTGGATTCTCTTCACCGTATATAGCCGGGACACTATGCCGCAGGATGCCAGCTTTTTCCCGACCTATTTCCTCCAGGCTGTCGCCCAGCCAGGCGGTGTGCTCAATGGCAATACTGGATATAACAGAAACATCGGGGTCCACTATATTCACCGCATCCAGACGACCACCGAGCCCCACCTCCAAAACTGCCACGTCCGCAGCGGACTTCTGTATTAACCAAAAAGCGGCCAGGGTGCCGAATTCAAAATAGCTAAGCGTTATCCCAGCCCTGCTATCTTCTACGGCCGCGAATGCTTCACATAACTGTTGGTCAGTTACCGCAACGCCTGACAATTTAATCCTTTCGTTATAGTGCTGAATATGTGGCGAGGTATAACTGGCTGTTCTCAGACCAAGCTGTTGTAAGATTGCTTCAATACAGGCAACACACGAACCCTTGCCGTTCGAGCCGGCAACAGAAACCACCAGCGGAGCGGGTTTACTGAGAGACAGATTCGCTGCAACCCGAGACACCCGATCAAGGCCAAGCTCAATCTCTGTGGGATGCAGCGACGCTATATAGTCAAGCCAGACGTGTAGTCCGGACAGGCGCTTTGAACTCATGCGGAATCTCCCTGGTGCAACAGGTGTCGCAACAGCTTGGGGTGTTTTTTAAAGGCATACACTATGTTGCTGGAGCTCGCTAATCGGCTTGCTGAAAAATCCGGGCTGGATTCGACCCGAGCTGCGCTTGTAGCTTTTTTATCCGGGCAAGTGCCCGGTATTTCGAAAATAAGTCAATTTTTCAATGAGAGAGGCAATAGTGCCGCGTAAATCCCTGCGATGAACAATCATATCGATTGCGCCGTGCTCGAGCAGGAATTCACTACGTTGGAATCCCTCTGGTAATTTCACCCTTACCGTCTGCCGAATCACATCGGGTCCGGTAAAACCGACCAGGGCGTTGGGTTCGGCAATATTAATATCGCCTAACATGGCCAGACTCGCAGAAACTCCTCCATACACCGGATCGACGAGTACCGATATATAAGGCCAAGCATGTTGTTTCAGTTTTTCTAGAGCTGCCGACGTTTTCGCCATTTGCATAAGAGAAATAAGCGCCTCCTGCATGCGGGCACCACCACTGGTCGAGAAACAAATCAACGGCAATCCTTCCGCAATGCAGGTATTCACGGCCTGGGTAAATTTTTCACCAACCACTGCTCCCATGGAGCCACCGATAAAGCCAAATTCGAATGCCGCAACCATCACGCTTACCCCGTTAACCTCGCCTTTTACCACCACCAGAGCATCTTTCTCCCCGGTTTTCTCCTGTGCAGTAACCAGCCTGTCTTTGTACTTTTTNAGATCCTTGAATTTGAGCAAGTCCATCGGTTCAAGTTCGGTACTTAATTCCTGCTGATCCTTGGTATCGAGGAACAGCTCGATGCGTCTGCGTGCGGTAATTCGCAAATGATGGTCACATTTGGGGCAAACATCATGGTTTTCGCTCAATGATTTCTTGTAGAGCACAGCATCACAGCGCGGGCACTGTTTCCATACTCCTTCGGGCACATTAGACTTTTTCTTCGCATCTCTCGAAGGCTTCGAAATAGAGGGGAGTATTTTATCTATCCAACTCATATAAAGTAATTTCTCTTATATTTCATAACTATATAGATACTAATTAATGTTATTGATAATATATCTAACTTGAGCAATAAACTCCACAGTTTGTTGCAAAGCTTCCGCGCTCTGTTCGTCCTGATCGGGCAAGTCAGCAATCTTTGCCACCAGTGCACTGCCAATAACCACACCGTCCGCCAAGTCGGCCATCGCTCTGGCGCTGGTTTCATCCCGAATACCAAAGCCTATGACAACTGGCAGCTCGGTCAGTTCACGCAATTGTTGAATATTTTTCTCTACCGACTTGTAGTCTGTTAGCGCCGCACCGGTAACCCCCTTCAGTGAAACATAGTAGAGGTAGCCCGATGAGTGTCCGGCAATGGTCTCTGCACGCTGTACCGGTGTAGTGGGAGATACCAGGAAAATCATATCCAGATTTACCTGATGTAGCAAAGGGGCAAGTTCAGAAGCCTCTGCAGGGGGCATATCGACTATCAATACCCCGTCCACGCCGGCACTGGCAGCACGTTGCGCGAATTCCTCGTAACCCATTATCTCAATTGGGTTTAAATAACCCATCAATACCACCGGTGTGGCTGTATTGGTCTCTCTGAAAGAACTGGTCAATGCCAACACGTCACCCAATGTAGTCCCCTGGGCCAAAGAACGTTCTGCTCCACGCTGTATGACCGGACCATCAGATGACGGATCGCTAAAAGGTATTCCCAATTCAAGTACATCGGCTCCTGCCTCTACCAGCGCGTGCATGAGAGCCAGGCTTGTAACCAGATTGGGATCACCGGCGACGAGGTAGGGAATGAGTAATTTCTTACAATTAATTTTCGCTAATTCAGTTACTTGCTCTAGTCTTTTCATGTAAATTATTATATTTCAATGCCATCAATCTGGGCAACTGTATGGATGTCCTTATCGCCCCGACCTGAAAGATTTACAATGATGTTTTTATTCTTTTCGAGCTGTGCCGCCAGCTTCACCGCATAGGCCACAGCATGGCTTGATTCCAATGCCGGAATAATGCCTTCCATCTGGGTCAAATCCCGGAACGCCTGCAATGCCTCCTGGTCGGTAGCTGAAACATAGTTCACCCGGTTAATATCTTTCAGCCACGCATGTTCCGGGCCAACTCCCGGGTAATCCAGACCGGCAGAGATGGAATGGGTATCCATAATCTGGCCGCCTTCATCGGTCATGAGATAAGTCCGGTTGCCGTGCAGGACACCCGGCTTTCCCGCAGAGAGTGGTGCGGCGTGCTGCATCGTGTCCAGACCCAGGCCAGCCGCTTCAACCCCATACATCGCCACCTCAGCGTCTTTAAGAAACGGATGAAATAGGCCAATCGCATTGGAACCCCCGCCAACACAGGCAATCAGCGCATCAGGCAGGCAACCCAATTGCTCAAGCGACTGCGCACGCGCCTCGCGTCCAATGATGCACTGAAAATCTCGAACCATATAAG
>PBTO01000069.1 GCA_002726595.1 Gammaproteobacteria bacterium
CGCACTCCGCGTTGCCAGTTTTCGACAGGCGGACGCATGCCTTCAAAATGGCGCCTTGATTGCGAAACAGCCTGTAGGCCAGAGACCGTATGCAATCAATCAGAGGTGCCATAAGTTTACCTCTGTTAGATTAACCTATCCTTAACCTGATCCTACAGATAGACCGTGAATCCAGTGTTTAATTGCCCCTATCCAGACTTTGTTCCAGTGCCTCGGTTATAACCCGACTGGCCTGCAGGCTTCTTAATAATGTCGGAATATTATCAGTAATATTGATGTTTAGGTTGATTTGTTGCCCATTATTCATATCTGGATTTGATCCCTGCAACTGGATCCCCAACAGCAGGTCGCCATTTTCTTCATAGTCCACTTCTGTATTCATAATCTCGTACTGGTAGTTAGAGAGTGCGTCATTAACCAGTTGAATACCAGCGTTAGCGCTGGGAATGGGGTTTGCCGGAGTATAGCGAATTGTGCCGCCGGGATTAAGAGCTCCTATAAGCCCCTTCTCTATCGTAATTTTATCCACTCCGACCGCAACAGGCAGGTAACCACTAATCAGGCCGTCCACATAAACGCCTGGATATTCGGCAAGATCGGCAATAGTGTTGAGTTCAAGGTTGTCCAGTACAACAGTGAGGATATTTTCATCGCTCTGTGGTTGAAAGGAAAACTCAGGGATGGAGACACCGCCACCTAATAACTCCGTACGCAGGTCTTGCAAAATATATTCTCCGGTTCCCGTGTCAAATTCATATTGCCAACGGATGTTTTCAATGGGTAAGCCGATATCCAGTTTTGCTATTGTCGCGCTCAGTTTTTCGCTGGAGCGAATTGCATTTTCTTCACCAATAATGGCATTCAGCTTTGTGCTTAAATCCACGAAGAAAACATCATTGTAGAAACCACCCAGGTCTTCCATTGACAGGGATAACGGTCCGCCAATATTCCATGTCGAATCATTGTTTTTTGTCCATGAAATTTCAGCTTCGCCCGCTACCTTGCCAGCAATGAGTTCTGCCTCGATTGGAAGACTACTGAGAAATGATGAAAAGGGTGTGATATTACTGAAGTAATACTCAAGCAGATTTAATTCTACACTACCCGATTGATCGAGCAGCTGGTGATTTGCAGTGCCACTCAGGAATGGCTGCCCCCTGATTAACAGATCCGTTTGCATGCTTATCTGGTCGCTTGCGAGGAAGATTTCACCCTCGATGGAGGAATTAGATAGCTCTACGCCTTGCCAGAGCGACGCACTGCCGTCAGCACCAATCCCCAGTTCAAGACTGTTGCTGTGGAAGGGGAAAATGGCTGACAACTCCTGGGCATAGCTGATGGCAACACTTTCCAGAACAACTTCCAGATTGCTGCTGGCAAATTCACTGTTAATCTCCGGCAAGCGAATTGTCGCCAGCGGTATAGCCGCACGAACACGTCCATTGTTGTTGATCAGAATCAGATTGCCTTCAACANTGGAGTTCTCAAGTTGTAAAGCGCCTAAGTCAAACAACTGATTCGATGCGGCAAACTGGCTGTTCAGCTGGCAGGAAAAGCTTTCCTGGCACTGCACGAAGAGAGCAGAGAAATTTGCATCCACCTCAATATCACGCCCGGCTGTTGTCAGCGACAATGTGGAATTGAGGTCAGAGACCGAAAAATAGAGTCCTCCTGAAGATGGCTCAGCTACTCCAGTTATACTGATGGGGCTCTGAATCTGCAACTCACTCGCCGTAGTAGTTGATTGGTTGTCGAACTGAAGAATTGAATTCGGCGCATCGATGGACAGGGCAAATTGGGGAATTAAAAGTGCTGTTGCCGAAAAGTCCAGGACGAATGAACCTTCTGCCTGAACAACATCGCCGAAAAGAGTTACAGGCCCCAACAACTCCTCTATGGCTGGAATTGCCGTGAGTACATTGAGCGAGAGGGTGCTCGAAGCACTTATTTCAGCAATCTGCTCGCTCGAGCTTAGTGTAAATTCGGCCGCGATTGCCTCTTTATCACCAAGATTTAGCCTGGTATCTCCCAGGATGGTGGCTGGTCCCGATTGTCGGGTATTTAGTTGAAGTTGCAGAGCGGGAGTTCCGCTCAGTTGTAGTTGGCCAGTGAGACTGACGGGCTGTGTCTCTAACTCTAATCCTATCTGGTAGGCGCTGGAACCAGTTCCCAGCGTGATGTTTTCAATGCGTATGCTATTAACAGGACTATTGCCCACTGCTCCCAACAAATTTGCGAGAGAGAAATTTGAGCCTGATCCGGAATCAGTTTGCTCACTCGAATCCAATCGAGCAACTAACTGGCCAACGGTTAGTGACGGTAATTGACCTCGCCGCAGGCCCGCCACAGAGTAGCCCAGTGCGATATCCTGGATTTCTATATCAAATTGAGTGCCTCGAATCGTAGCGCCTGAAGCTTGTGAGCCATTCAGACCAAGTTCCAATTGCTCCAGATCAGTGAGCCGAAAGCCGAGATCAATAAGATAGTAATTGGCAACGGGTGTGATGAGGGTGGTGGGTGAGAAGAACAACAATCCGGTGGGAATGCCGAACAAAAACAGTAAAACTATAAAGAGTATTCCAAGACGACGCATAGTCCGCTTTCGATTTCACTTTGAGTACAGACTAGTGTGTCTTTTTGGCAGTTTTATTACAAGTGGAGTGGAATCCGCTTGCACCAAAAAGCAGCAGGTTTACCGAGCTCGAAGCGTTTGGCCGAGTAGCAACGCCAGAGGCTCGGGGGGGTAATTCGTTACATAAAAGGCGCAAGTCAAACTGTACGTTTTCCGCACGATTAGGCGCCAGCGTTGAATTGATTAGTCTCTCAATGGGTTCTGCTATACAATCGCCAGTTCGTATTTTGTAAGAAAAAAGGAAGTAAGGCCAGTCTCTTCTCTACTGCAATTCCTTTGGCTGGCAAGCAACGCCACAACTATTCAAGCTCGGAGACAGCAACTTTGAAATGTGACTTTCACCCCGCAGTTGACGCCATTGCAAATTGCTCAAATTGCGACATCCCGATTTGCGGCTTCTGTACTACCTATGTTGAGGATTCGACCTTATGTGAAAACTGTGTCGAGCTGAGAGCGGCGGAAGACTTTGTTGCATCGCAGACTCCCCAGTCTGACAAGCTGGAGCGCATGCTGGTAGAAAGACAGGCAAAGTCTGAATCTCTGGACGATCGATTGACGCAGGATGAGGAGAAAAGAGCAAGGCGGGAGAAAAGGCATGTCTTGATGGTTGGTGTTAGTACCATTTTTATCGCTGTTCGCGTATTTTTTGTTCTGGAGGCCTCCCGGGATCTGACACAGGATGAAATTTTTGCTGAGGAACTGGCCAGAAGCCAGGTGGAATCATGCGTACTGGTCTTTTGGGAAATCGCTGAGTTACTTCAAAACGATAGCGTACCTGATGAGTCCTTGAGGTGTGAGGAACCCGGGGATCCCAATATTGTAACCGTAGTGGGTGATGATATCATCGTCACACACCCAAACCCCCAGTTGCTCGGTTACAGTGAAATTGTTGTCAGTAAAAATAATCCCATTCCTGAGTTGGTGATTTAGACCCATGACACATACCAGGCGCAAATCCAGATCCAATGCCGGTTTTACCTTGATCGAGGTAATGTTAACAACTGCAATTATTGGCGTACTTGCCAGTGTTGCACTGCCTACATTCATGGATTATCTGATCGTGGCCAGGGTAAGTGAGGGTGTGCTACTGCTGGGAGAGCTGAGGAGACGAGTAGAAGTCGGATTCAGCGAGACCGGAGCGCTGGATACTGTAATTCCTGCCTCCCCAACTGCCGATGGGCAGGCTAACGGTGGGCCCTACTATACCTATGAAACCCTGTTTGGCGTTACCCACGATATGTGGGATCGGGTCGAATACCAGCCCAAAGGACCAAACCGCGTGTTTGCTCTGAGAGCCCATCGAAAGCCCGAGTGGGATAATTCAGATATCGGGCTACATCTTCAGGTCAAATTAAACGCTGACGACACTCTGTCTTTTCGCTGCACAGTAAACAACCAGACAACCCGCATGCGGTTTGTGCCCTCGACGTGCCGGGATGGCAATGTTAATGACTGGACCTCCTGGTAAGTCTGTAAAGAAGAGCATTTGGTAAATTGCCCACTTTTTAGTTGCACAACGCTCCCACTCTGATTATTGTGGAGTAGTGAAGACAGGCAGCAGCTTGTGAATCTCTCCGCCATTAGTGAGTAAACCGGGTTCCCTGCCCCTGGCGCTGTTGTCTGCCTCCACCTGGAGAATCGGCCAGCAAGAGGATCGGTTCGCAAAGAGGATAAAAAATTATAAAAAGAGGATAAAGAAAGATGAATAGAATATTTTTCACAAGTTTGGTTTGCCTGGCAGCCATTTCATGCAGCTCGTCCGGGACTAATTTTAATAATATGAGCGATGCAGAGATCGCCGCCTATAATCAAACCGTGCCACTGGTGGATTCAGTAATCTGTACCGAAAGAGGCGATACCTCGAGTCGTCTGAGAAGGCGCAGTTGTAGAACAGTTGGTGAAACCTACCGAGGCGACGGTGATGTAGCAGATATCAGCACCGTTCATATCAATAACTAACCCGATGTGNATCACCGTCAGCTGATAATTTGCAATCGGTCAATGGCAATATCGGCGGTGGCGAACGCTACGGTCTCAGGGCAAATGCCAGTATTCAGAAGTGCCCTGGCTTTAGTTTAGCGCTGAAACAGGTAGGAAAACTTGACGAACAACTGGTCGCCGTCTCTCCGCAGATCGCTGGAGGCAATGACTTCTCTTTCACCTTCCACTTCAACAATGTCGAAATTGCTCTGGTTGCTGTTGTAACCAACATAGAATGCTGACCAGGGATTGATGACATAGCGCAACAGCAAGTCGAAATTGAGATTTTTATTGTCCTTCAACCTTGAAGCAGGCCCACTATCGGTTTCCTCATACTGTGCGATAAAACGCAGGGAAAGCTCTTTGGTAAACTGATAGTTCCAGTTGCTGCGAATAATTTCGTTGGTGAATGCCTTGATGCCACCCTCCCGGGTTTCCAATTCGGTAAGCAGATAGGTGTTGTCAACACGCAGGCGGTCAATTGGTCGCCACAGTACATCGATATCGATCCGGCTGGTGTCTGCCACAGCCGGCAGGTTCTCAGCCGCAGGAACAAGGTTAAGGGTTTTTCCCGCTCGATAACGCACACCAAACTCCAGTGTGCTCAGTGTACTGTTGTTAAAACTCAACTGCCAGTTATCGTAATCGAATCGTTTGTTGGACACTATCCCCGGAAAATCCTGAGGTCGTAAAATCTCGGTATAGTCTGTATAGGATAATCCAAAACGATTGGTATCGAAACCGAGATTAAAACCGGGTCCGAGTTGGTGATAAATTCGCGTACCTTTTGTATCATTCAGATAGACATCAAATACATTGGCACCCCAGCTATTGATAGTTGAACCTTCGGGGAAGAAACTCAGGTCTAAACGATTATGAATGCCGGAAGTATCCGCGCGAAAAAACCGGTTTTCAAATCCGAGTTCTGTGTCAAAATTGGTGGTTGTCTCGACGAAATGAGTATGAGTACTGACGGTACGTCCGGTTCGATTGACCTGAATATTGCGTTGGTAGCCGGTGGTAGTCTCACCGCCGAAAACGGGTTCGGATTCGGTGCCAATGAATTGCATATTGGTGATCCAATTGTCAGTAAGCTTGAACCGGCCATCCAGGCTGGCTACCCGATTATAGCCATCACCCAGTTCACGGTCTGTCAAGAGAAACCCGACCCGGGATTGATCTGAAATATCCCTGAAACCTCGAAGGATGCCGATATTCGCCTTCTCACCGTTGAGTGGATCGCTGGGGTCCCGGTTCAAACCGGGGGCTTCATCGTTAATCGCAATAGCACCAAAACCGTAATTGCCCGCTCGCCCGGTAAAACGTACGCCGCCTTCTGGGTCCACAATACGGCGAGTAAAAACCAGAATGGAATCGGTGGCGAAAAAATCAGCATTCTCCACGAAGAAAGGTCGCCGCTCAGGAAATTGCACTTCGAATCGTTCGTTTACCGTGACCTGGGGTTGATCGGACTCTACCTGGCTGAAATCCGGATTCAGGGTTAGATCCAGCACCATGGAGTCATTAAAGACAAACTTGGCATCGATACCCACATCCTGTTCTGCGGTTCGATCGAACCTGGGACCACCGGCGGCTCCTGGGTCCAATGCATCGACATCACGGGCAAAGATGAAAGGAATAATCTGTGAGTTATTGCCAGGTGATACGTCCCGGATGCCCGTCAGCATTGCTGTCTGATTTAAACGCCCCTCGATGCCAATGGAGTAGGCTGGCCAGTATGACCGTTCACTAAGGCGCGGGATATCACGACCGAACTGAACCCGCCAGAGTTGCTCAGAAGAATCTGGAAAGCGCAGACTACGCAGCGGAATAGCCATTTTGACCATGTAGCCTTGATCGGTAAGCTGGCCTTCGCTGTCCCATACCGCTTCGAAGGTCGTATCGAATCCGGCACGGCGGGAGGAACCTTCGGTCCAGCGGGCATCCCACTGGATTCCGAACGGAGTCGATCTGAACGAAAAGGCGGCGCGCTGATCATTAAAGGTATCGATCGTCAATCCGACGGTGTCATCTCCATCTATGTTTTCGCGTGATGAGAGATTGGCTCGAATTTGCTCCGGGTCGGTGTCGAAAGCCAGAAATATGGCATAAAACTGTTCTTCATCGTAACCGATATAAGCTTCGGTGCGCTGGGTTGCAGCATCACCGTCATCCGGTTCTCTTTGAACGAAATTCTCCACCTTGGCCATGGAATTGGCCAATGCTGTTCCCGGGCGCATGCCTGAAAAATCGGTGAAGAAGGGCTCTCGATCTATTTTGGGAATAGTAACGCCGCTATCGGCAGCGTATGCAGGGCTTAAAAAAACCGGGGATAGTGCAATGCAAAGACTACACACTATCAATGACTTTTTCATTCAATCCTCTCTCTGGGGCTGATACAAATACATCGTCAACTCAAAATTGAGTAGACGGTGTACCGGGGCGGAACGGATAATACCCGTATTTATCGTTCGAGGGAACGGTTACTGCACCTGGCTTCGGTCGATGAATCCATCCCGGTTGGGCATTTCAATAGCTGCCAGGGAGTCACTGTTTAACACGGTGGATTGATTGATGATACCGTTCATATATAAAACATAAGCGGTCACCTGATAGACTTCTGTATCGGTAAGGGATTTCGGTGCATCGGTAGGCATCGCCCTGCGTACATAATCGAAAATAGTACTGGCCCAGGGCCAGAAGCTGCCAACGGTGCGGATGGGATTGCCTGAAGAATTTATATCTCCACCCACAATACGCGTATTGCCGGAAGTGCCCTCGCCCTCAGCTCCGTGGCAGACCTGGCATTTTTCGTCATAAACCAGTTTGCCTTCCAATGCCGTACCGTTGCCCTCGGGCAGGCCCGAACCATCTGGCTCCACAACCTGATCAAAATTTTCCAGCAGCGATTCCGAAACAGGGGTGCCAAGACCCGCACCTTGCGTTTGCGCCAGACTGGTAAAGCCAAAGAGCAATGAGGTGGATGCCAATACGAGAATAAAAGTTTGTTTAAACATAGACATTTCTCACCTCACCTGAATCGACGACTGACCAGCTTTGAATGCCATGATAATGGTAGCGGTTAATGAGACCATTGGTCGCGATCAATGCATCTCTTGTCGGTTGCACATTGCCTTTGTCATCGGTCGCTCTGCTCTGCAGAACGGTACTACCACCCTGCCATTGCCAGGGAATGCGGAAACGGGTAAGGGCTCTATCGGACTGCTGTGATTCGATTAATGCATCCGCCCAGCTTTGACCCCCATCCGCAGAAACTTCAACGCGCCGGATACTGCCGGCACCAGACCAGGCGATACCGGTTACCTGATAGAGTCCCCGGCGCTCTAATGCCATCTGACCTGAGGGCGAAGTGATCAGTGATTTACAGCCCATCGGGAAGGTAAATTGCAGGCTGCTGCGGTCTGCCATAGTGTCGCTGTACTTGGAAGTTTCATCGCGGAAATTTGAGGGTCCGCGGGTAAGTTTTATTTGCGTTAGCCATTTCACATTGAGATTGCCTTCCCATCCCGGGACGAACAGCCGCATGGGGTAGCCCTGTCCCGGCCGCACCGGCTCGCCATTTTGATAGAGTGCCAGTAGCACATCATCCAGTGCCTTGTTAATAGGAATAGAACGGCCCATGCTGGCGGCATCCGCGCCCACGGCGGCGATCCAGCTTGCTTCAGGAAGCACACCAGCTTCATCAAGCAAGGTTGAAAGCGGTATGCCGGTCCATTCGGCGCAGGAAACTAGGCCGTGGAGACTCTGTGCGGTGCCATCTGAGGCATTGGCGCCGAACAGGGAACCACTGTTGCCAGAACACTCCAGGAAATGGATCTTGCTTACCATGGGGTATCTGAGCAAATCTTCGTAGTTGAAGGACAGGGGTTGTCTGACCAGACCGTTAATGACTAATTTGTGCCCGGCCGGATCGATAGCAGGTATACCGGCATGGTGACGTTCGAAATGCAGGCTATTGGGTGTAATTGTGCCTTGCAGGTATTGCAGGGGCGAACGGGAGGAGCCACCACCGGGATACACCGGGTTTGGATTGCCAGCCAGCCGTTGCATGTATTCGGTATGACTGGATCGTGTTCCGTATCCACTGGCGCCAGGACCGGGTTGCCGTGACCAGGATGGGATTTCGAATGGCAGCGCATTATCTGCGGCCATTACGGAACCCGTTATAGCCAATCCGGCGCCGCCCAGTCCCAGACCCAATAAATGGCGACGATTGATTAAACCGTTACCTGCTACTTTTTCCAAGCTATTAATCGGATTGCTCATATTTCACCTGTGATTTGCCAGATAGGCTTTCGCCTCTTTTACCGCCGTGAGCTTGTCATCATCCCAAATATTCAATAACTCTGTATAGGCTAAACCAGCAGCGACGGTATTATTAGTTGCTGCCTGGGCACGAGCCAGTCCCAACAGAGACCAGGGTCGATTTGGTGTGCGTAACAAGGATTGTTCAAATAGAGTTGCGGCCGGAGCTGGCCGACCGGCTTCGAGCAGGGCTTCACCAGCAAGCTCGTGGGCCGGTTTCTGCGGATTGGTCGCGCCATTGGGTAAACGTTGCTGATCTGTCAGCTCTACCGCTTGCTCTAACAGCGTAAGCGCTTGCTGCTGCAACACCCGGCCCTGGTCAGCTCCGCTCAGTGCTGTTCGGGCAAAACCCTCCTTCAATTTGGCCATGGCGTCGACTTCCAGCTGACTTATCCGCAAGGCTATATTATTGGGATTGGCTCTTGCCAGCGTATCGAGGCGGCCAGCCACCTGATTCGCTAATTGCAGATCATCCAGATAGGCAGCGCTGAGGCCGATGGCCAGTAATTCATCGGCACTTAAATCGCTGGTCAGTGCGGTGGTTTCCCATTGCTTCGATTCAACAATATACCGGGCTTTCATCGTTCGTACCGTGCTGACGACCCTGGCATCATCCGGATTTTCGCGCATTACCTGGCTGGCTCTGGCTATCCACAATTTTGCCCGCTCGTAGTTTGCCAATTGCAGATCACCATATTGACCCCAGTCTGCGGAATGACTTTGATCGTTGGGTCTGTCGCCGGGCTGCCAGAGTGCGGTTGCTGCGTTAAACGCAGATTCATTCCAGTACGCTACCAGGTCCCACATGCCATGCTGGATAAAAATGTGCGTTGGCATATGGCGCGCGTGGGAGACAACAGGTGCAATCTGGGCATATTTACTCGCCGCCATTAAGGCGATAGGCGCGTGCAGGGGATCGTCAAAGGCATGGATAATATAGTGTGCTGCCCCCGGGTGGTCGGCATTCTCCTGATACAGCTCGAGTGCGATGGCACCGGCCTGCATATTGAGGCGTTCTCTTTGCGCGCCGGTTGCGGTGGCACCGCTTAACATTGCAACGGCATAGAAAGCGGCTATTTCCCGATCACCAGGAAATTTTTCGTAGAGCTCGCTCATGGCGCGCATCCAGGCAGTTCGTTTGTTGTCGACAGAACCTGGAGAAAACGCATAGGCCTCAGCGGCACGGATGAAACCTATCTCCCGCTCGGTGGGGGCCTTGCTCAAACGCTCACTACTGGTAGCGCCCAGCCGGTTTAACACCTCACCAGGTGATATGGCATCCCATTCAGGTATAAAGGGGTGATTGTAGGTGAAAGATTCTCCCCAGTATGCCATCGCAAAGTCTGGCTCCAACTGCTGGGCCAGCCTGAATTCCTCCCGGGCCTGTTTCCAGCCAAAACTGTGTAGGTAACCTACCCCAAGGGTGAAGTGCTCATGGGCCTGGGGCGAGCCTGACGTAGGAAAGTCGAAGGTGCCTATACTTTCCAGCTCGGCTGCGTTGACGCCCCCACTTAACAGCACGCAGGCGAGCACTGACTGAAGTAATCGTTTCATGGTAGAAGCATTGACTCTTATTCTCGTGATTTGTGCACTTTGCCAAGACTGTTAAAGCTTTGCAAATGCTTATTTGTCATGTGCCAGGACAGGTGCCTGTTTCGCAGACTATGAATCAATGGAGTACAGCTACAGGCTATGCTGACAAGGAATAAGTTTTCACCGCTGTGTCATGGAACAGATCAGCTTTCTCGGCAGCCGAAAAAGCCTGGGTGATGCGTTTGAATGAGTTCCAAAGCACCGTGTAGGAACAGGAAACTTTGTCCACTGGAAAGTTGCTTTCGAACATGCAGCGATCCGTGCCGAACTGTTCTATGCAATACAAGATATAGGGAGCGGTGGCCCTAGCGAGCTCCTTTGAAGTTGGCGGTCGCTCATTCTTGTGCCAGTTAAAACCGCAAATTGGCATGGATAATCCGCCCAGCTTCACCACAACATTGGAGCAGGTAGCCAGCTCGGAGATGTTTTTCTTCCACAATTCCAGGACCTCCTCCCGTTTTCCCCGATACGGACCGATGCCCAACGGGCCGCCCACATGGTCGAGGACGATGGGAACCTCTGGGAATGCCCGGGCCAGTGATATCAGTTCATAGATTTGGGGATGATAAAGCCAGGCATCGAAAACCATTTTCTGTTGCGCAAGGACTGAGAATCCTTCACGAAATCGGGTATCAACGTAGAGATTGGGTGGTGGTTTGGTGTGGGAATTTCTGATTTCATCACTTTCATCCCAGCTACAGGCATGGCGAATGCCGCGGAACCGGTTCGGACTCGCTGCACGATGTGCACTCAAAACAGCTTCTACCTCGACACCCAGTAAGAGATCAGCAAAGCCGATTATTCCAGCCACAGGTTGCTTCTCGCCGTTTCTTCCTCCAGCACTGCGGTCTGCAATAGCCTGCACAAATTCTGTTTCCCCCACTGGCGCCATCGCCGTTGATGCGTCCTTTCGATACATGGACAGGCATTCGATAAAAACGGTCTGGCAAACATTATGATCGGCAATGTCCTGCAGTAAATCATCGAGCAGATAGCGACTCTTTGGATAATCCCAAAGATGGTGGTGAGGATCGCAAATGGGCAATTCAGCATCGATTGCTGGCTCTGTTTGCAGATTCAACCACGCTTCATCGATTGGCATAGAGGGTGTTCCGTTTCGTTTACCTGGGAAATATAGCACAGGTCTATTGTTGCTTTTCCAGAGAATTCCTATTGCTAATATGGCGACATAGAATCATATGGTGTAAGGTTTTCAAATGAACGATGAAGCTGAAACACAGGAAGATAAAAAAGGGGCGGGGGTAAAATTCCCACCGCCATTTATTTTGCTAGCGGCAATTGTCGCGGGACTGATTCTTGACTACCTGTACCCGCTAAGCCTGGGTGTGCCTCAAGCCTTACAAATACTGGGTGCACCGGTGCTGGCTGCAGGCGTGGCGCTGCCTATTTTGCTGGCTCTGAGCTTCCGTCGCGTAAAAACCAATATAGAACCCTGGAAACCAACCCATGTGATTATCACGACTGGAGTATATGCTTATTCGAGAAATCCAATTTATCTTGGGTTTTGCCTGGTATCCCTCGGACTCGGAATCTGGACTAATAACCTGTGGCTGGTTTTGAGCACTCCCGTTGTCGGCATTCTGGTTTACTTCATCGCCATCAAACAGGAAGAAGCTTATCTGGAAAGGAAATTTGGCGATCAATACCGGCAATACAAAGCGAGAGTAAGACGCTGGATCTGAAGGAATATAGAGGACGGAGGCCGAGGTATCCCCACAATTTATCGAGTTAAATTATAAATTTAGACAAAGGTGATGTGTGTGATGCACGCATTTTTTGTTGTCGGTGCCATACGTGTAGGACGCAAGCTTGAAACAGGGGTTGTTTTTTTGTTCCGGTGGGACGTTATGTACATGGATGTACGGTATGCAGGTTTTGCAGGAGCAAAAACCTGCCCCTGGCCCGTCCCGCGCTCCA